>CAYTXD010000009.1:0-13059 GCA_964441305.1 Microcaldota archaeon | reverse complement strand
GCCAAGCACTTCAACCGCTTTTTGCATAACCTTTTCAAAAGGGGGGTTAATTGCTATTTTTGCCATTCGGTAAATAAAAAACGAGCCAGAGAGGGCAATTGCAACAACTGCTGCCGCACTTGCTCCAACATGGGAGAGGAATGAAATTTGGTTTATGTAAAGGTCTGTTTTCTTTAAACTTTCAATTCCTGAATTTGCATAAGAGTGCGCCCACCAGCTTCCGGCGAAAAGCGCGGAAGGGAGAGCAAGAGGTGATAGGCCTTCCATTACGCCAAAAAGGGGGACTTTTTTTGAAAACACTTTGGAAATATCTTCGGAAAATGTGCTGTCTCCGGTTTCGCCTGCGATCTCTATGGCGCTTAACAGAACCGGCACCCTTCCCGCGTGTGTCAGCAACCTTCCATCATAATCAAAAACCTTCTTGAATTCATCAGTATGGTTGCTCCTTATTTCCGCAAGGAGGGAAGTTCTAACTGATTCCGAGATGTCGGAAGAAATACCGTCAGCTATTCTGCTTGCGGTGTGGGGAGGGAGCCCGAATTTTATTGCAAGTTCTATGTTTTTCCCCTCAAGGATTGAGTTCACCGATTCGGAAACATCCTCCGCCATGCTTGCAGAGAGCTGGTTCCTCAGCTTAAGGGGGATAAAAATATCTTTGAGCAGGGGATTGTCTGCAAGCCGGTAAAGCCTGAGAAGCGACCTGCCCCTCTCCTCCACAAACTTTTTCAAAGTACTTGGGCTCTTCCAGTGGCTAACGTCCAATCTGCCAAATACTTGCTCGAAATGCTCGTCCGGGATAAATGAGGGCTCTAATTTGCCTCCAGAGTTTTTTACCAGTTCCCCTATTCTTTTCCTGTTTCCTTTTGCGAATTCAGGTGCATTTTTGCTCATCTCCTCCAGCATTTCCTGGCGGGCTGCTTCTTCTTCCACCTTTATTCTTTCGGCCTCTTCCATCTCGCCCTGCTGTACAAGCAATTCCAAATTTTGCAGGGAATTCTCGTTGTGAGTTTCAACAGTTTCGTGGGAAAGAAAGCTGTTCTTCTGAAATTCTTCAATAACTTCCGGCGCGCAACTCTCCAGCGCATCCTGGAGGGCGACGTAATTGCTGTGGGAATACTTGTGCTCATCTGAAAGATGCAAAACAAGCATGCGGGAGACGATGGTTTTGGAAACAGGGTCTTTGACTTCCGCGATTTCCCTGAGTATTTCCTCGCTCAGAATGGACTTGGATTTGGTTCCTGTTGGAAATATTCTTCCGCCCCAATATTTCCATAACTCGGTTGCCCTGCTTCGGATTCCTTTTTCCTGTCCAGTCTCGGTTGTTTTCTGCGCATTATTTTTTTCTTTATCCATTGAATTCACTCTCCCATGTGGAAACCAAATGTAGCAATAAGTGTGATTTTGTAGTTTGTTATTTAAATATCTTTTGGTTTAAAATGTCAAGATATGGCAAAGCTTTATATACGCGCCACACCATAATAATCGAGTATGTCCTTAAATTCTTTTAAAAAAGCCAGCCCGCAAACGGGGCGGGCAAAAATTGTGAAGTTCAGTAGGAAAAGCCCGCTCATATCCGAGATAAGGGAAAATGCGCCCTACGCCTTGAAGGTTTTGAGGAGGTTTGATAATGGGAAGGAGGGCAGGAAGCTCATCGGAGTCAGCAGAACTGGGCCTAAATCATTCTCAGTTGAATATTCATTGGATGGAGTTTTCAGGGAAAAGGAAATAAATGATGATGCAGGAGTTGAAGGCTTCCAGCTTCCCCCAAGAACAATGAAAGTGAAAAAGGGAATTGTTTTCCACAAGCCGTCGGGCATAAGGGAAATGTTCGGAATTGTGGGAAGGGAGACCTACTGGGTTGAGCAGACACCCGGCGAATTCCAGATTGACCACCGGAAAATGGCTGAAGAATTGAAGTCAATAAGCAAACTGGGAGAAACGGGAGACAGAGTGGACTCGGAATTCAAAAGGATAATCCAAACTCCCAAGAGAATAAAGATGAAGATTATGAATGGGGCCCTATGGGTTGCGGGCGCGGCATTTGTTGCCGTGATTGTCGCGTTTGGCGCTGCCAGGACGACGGAAGTTGGAAATGCATTTTTGGAATGGGCTGCACCGAGCAGGCCGGGCATAGAAAGCGAATTTGAGGAAAAGGCATGGAAAATAATGGATGGCGAGGTAGTTTATAACCGAAGGAAATATGATTTTTCGCAAAGGGCCCACATGTATTTCAGGGATGAGGGGAAACCATATGTTGATTCCGATGGAGAAAAAGTGGCTGGAGCAGGGATAAGAAGTTTGAAGGGATTCCAAAGCTCAAAGCTTGGCAAATATGCTGTTGTTGCCGCGGCACTTGAGTTCGGGGAGTATATGGGTTACGATGGGAAGGAAATGGAAAAGATTGATGAATTCATAAAAAACGCTGCGGAGGGAAGGAATGCTGACCTTAATGTTGTTTTGATTGACTTTATAGGAAAGGGATACCTGAAGAAGGTAATTTCAAGCTACTACCAGACAAACGACCCTGATTCGAAAATAAAAAGCATGACTAAAGATGACTGGCTTGGCCTTTTTTGCGATTATGGGGCAGTTGCAGGCAAGAGCCTTACAAACATGAAAAAAGGAAATCCGATTGATGCATTTTTCAAGTACAAATTTTCAGAGGCAATAAGGTCCTACCCAGAGATAAATGAAAAGGATGTCCTGGCAAGCTACGCGGAAGGTGGGGAGAAGGCAATTGATGCAAAAATCAAGTTCTTTGCGTTTTCTTATGTAAACAGTTTTGCAAGCAAAAGAAGGCTTGAGCTTGGAGTAAAGGGAACTTTCCAGCCGGCAAAAAGGCCGCAGGTTATCCCTTTTGTTGACGCCAACCCGAACAGGAGGGCATCCCTCAGGTCTGTTTACGAGCTTTTTGACTCAGTTGGAGACGATGAATTCTTTGCGCTTTTCCCTGAAATAAGGGGAAGTTTTGAGTACGATGAAATTGAGAATGTGCTATATTACGCAGACATGGCGCCGGAGAAATATTTCCTCATGGCAGTTAAGTGCTCAAAAAATGAAATGGAAGCTGCAAAAAAGTACATTCTTGATGTGAAAGAGAGCGTGGAAGGGCTCGTTAACTAGATTTTTTATTTGTTTTGTTTCCCTGGCCAAAGTACTTGAAAGCAAAATTTTCACTCTTGATTTCCCTAATTCTACTGTTAAAAACTTCAAGTAATCCGTCCATTTCAAGCTTTGCCCTGTTTGCCGAGAAAACCGGGGCAGTGAGGCCGGAAAGGCCGATTACCTGCTTTGAAAGCTCCTTGTATGTAAGGTATCCGTCTTCTAGGGCGCAGAGCACAAGATTTTCCGCTTTTACTGAATGGGGAAATCTTTTTGAAAATTCATCTATGCGCTTTTTGTTGTCCCCATAAATAGCAACATAAACTGCATACAGCCCCTCCTTCCCATAAGTGTCTTCTATCTGGAAGTACTCGCGGGAGCGGTAGTCTGCGCTGAGCAGCTGCTCAATTGTCCATCCGAGTTTATCGAGAAGCGCGTCAAGCTTTTCGTTTCCCTCCTGTATCACATTCCTGCTTTTTTCTCAAGCGCTTTCCCGTCCTTCTGGTTGGAGGGCGAAGAAAGGGGGGATGCCTGCGGGCTCTCCGGCTGTTCCGATAGTTCCGCCTGGGAAAGGGGTATGAACTCTTCTCCATCGATATGCATGGGGCCTTCCGTGGGAACATCCTTCTTAAGCTGGAAAAATATCTTTCCGCTTTCTGTTATTTCCACATCAACGATGCCTCTTGAGAATGCCTTTAGCAGGTCTGAAGGTATCCTGTTCAGCCCGGAGCCGGAAATCATAGGCCTGTATCCAAGCCTTTTGTAAATCTCGTCAACCTGCTTTGAATCCACCCCGAGATTGCTTGCAATCAGGCCGAATATCTTGTTCCTTTTTGGAATTTCCTGGAGGCCTGAATTCTCTATCTCATTTATGCTTGCGCGGAGGCTGTCTATTATTCCCTGAACGTTTGCCCGCGTAAGAAGCTTTTCCGGAACTGAAATGAAATCAATTGCCGTCCTAAAATCGTTAAGGTGCATGCTTTCTGCAGGGGAAAGAATGCCTTCTCTTTCCTTTTTGAAAAGCAGTTCAAGGTTTTCCAGAAAATTCTTGTGCGCATCAAGAAGCTCCTTTCTTTGGATTTTTTCCAAGCCGCCTTTTATTGAATTTGAAATTTCCATGAGCTCGGGTATTGTAATATTGTTTTCATGCAGGTAGCACCTGAGGAAGCATGATGTTGATTTTACCCTTGCATTGTGGCGGACAGAGCCTGCAAAGTTTACATCTGGCTCAACTTCGGGATGCTTTATGTTGAAAAAATTGCCCTCCATTATTGAGAAAGAATGTGAAAAGCAATAAGAGGGGCTTTTTCCTTCAGCATCTACTTGGTTTACAATTACGCTCATCTTGTTGAGCGACCCCGCCAGTGAAACAAAATCCATCCCCTCAGAAGAGGAAAGGAACGAAGGGTCTGAAAAAAGGCTTGCTATCGCAGAGGACCAGCTTGGGTTCTGCATTGCAAGCTTTATCCTTGAAACTGCGGCAGGCCTGTCCTTGTATGCCTTATTAAGAATCCTTGCCGCTGCGGCATTGATTATGCCTGGTGATTTTGAAATTGAGCTGACATCGTCCCTCACAGGAATTACAATTTGGCTCGCCTGCACTGCAATATCCAAGTCATTGAAGGACGTTGTTGCCCCCTGGTCGATTATTATTACGTCATAGTCCGTGTTTTTCAGGCTGTGCACCACATTTTCCGAAAAGATTGCATTTGCGAATTTTTCCTTTACTGCACTTTGCATGTTTGTGCTAATGCTTCCCCCGTCAACGCCAAAAATAACACCAAGCCCTGGGAATTCCGGAACAGGATTCACTATAAGTTCTGGAAGGGTTATGCTCCTCTTTTTTACTCTTCCCCTGTTGTCTTTTGCAAAATCTCCTAGTGGAAAACCTGCATCATCTCTTAGGAATTCGAGCGCATCGAATGGGGGATAGTCCTTTGGGACCATTATTGAAACTTTTTCATGATCTGCGGATATAACTGAAAGCTGGGGGCTCTTGAATGAAAGAAGGTCGTTTTTCTGCTCTCCTGAAAGCCCGCTGTGGCCAATGTCCAGAACTTTTGCATTGTCAACAAAAAGCTGTAGTGTCGGCATGAATTTCCTTTTCATTTCTTCGCGTGGAATGCCAATCTTCTCATTAATCATTCCTCCTGAAAGGTCTACTTCCAATAGAAGAGTCCTTATGCCGAACGCCTGTAAAGCTATTGCGCAATGGAGTGCAAGGGACGTTTTCCCTGTTCCTCCAGGTGCGGAAATGAATGCCATTGAAACCTGGCCTTTTGGCTTAAGGTTCCGCATTCTGGATTCTGCGCTGTTGTTGAAAGCAGTATGTGCCATTAGTTCCACTTCATTAAATTGAGTGGTTTAATATGTGAGATGAAGTATTTAAACATTGTGGCAATTATAAGGGGAATGTGTCAACTGTTTCGTAAACCGGCCCTTTGGGAAAAAGGGTGCTTTTTTTCAGCTTAATTTCTTTTGCCTTGAATTCGCCAATTTCGATATTTTCGTTTTCATCAAGAAAATTAGATATGTTTACTTTTCTTTTCGCCCTTGCAATTGTGATATGTGGGGAGAAATTTTCTTTCTTGAATCCTATGGGAAAAAGAAGCTCGTTGATTTCTTCGCCAAGCTTGAGAAGTTCGGGGCTTTCGCACCCAATCCATATTACGCGTATGTACTCCCTGCTTGGGAAGACGCCGATACCCTTTAGGGAGATTTTTATTTTGCCTGGCTTTAGGCGGGCCAACGCCTGCTTTAAGTCGCTTCCCATATCCTCATCAATTTCCCCAAGGAATTTCAGAGTTATGTGCAAATTCTCTGGGGATATGGGCTTTATCCCTTCCGCCGGCAACTCCCGCTGGAGATTAGTTATTTCCTGGTTGAATTTTCCCGGAATATCTATTGCCAAAAAAGCCCTCATAAATTTATCATATATAGAAAAGCTTTTAATGAGAATAAGAGAAAGGAGGACATGAAAAACAGGATATTTGCGTTGTTAATGGCCCTGGTTGTGCTGTCTTTCGCAGCAGCCCCCGTTCATGTCATTTCCCCTGTTGAAATGGACATCAACGAAGGGGAGGCATTTGAAATCGGGCCTGTCGGGCCTGGCCAGACAATTGAAATTTCGGTTGATGCAGATGTTGAAACAGGCGGAGTTCACGGCCAGGGAGGAAGGTGGGAGTACCTTATTGTTGAGGATCTTCCTTCCGAGAAATGGCAGTCTACCGAAGGCAGGTATTCGAACCCGCTCCAGGTGCAGGTTAGGGTTCCCATTAATGCGGCAGACGGAGAATACGAGGCGAATATAACACTTATTGACGAAAAGGATGCAGAGAGGATTGGGGGAGAGTTCTCATTCGGGCTTAAGGTGCAGGTTGACAATGAAGTGATTGAGATGGATGTTTCCCCAAAGGAAGCAAAAGTTGGCGCAAGCCAGCCCGCAAAATTCATAATTACAGTGAAAAACACGGGAGTGGTGGATGATGTCTTTGATATAAGGGCGCACGGGAAAGTGAGTGAGTGGAATTTTGTAAAGAGGAAGTACATTCCTGCGGGCGGCTCAAAACAGATTGTTTACGAGGTTGTAGGAAAAGATGAGGAAACATACGAAATGGAAATTTCGGTTGAATCTGCCTCCAGCGATTTGATATCCCAAAAGGAAACCGTAAATCTGGAAGTGGAGACAAACCTGATTTCGGATTACCGGGCAACCACGCACGGGCTTTTGGTTTTCCCGGTTTTCGAGCAGCCGATTTACTCATTGATGGGGCTTGTTTCGAACCTCTTTCCTGAATAGCTTTTTTTAGAGGGGGCTTATGGATAAAAGAAAAAAAGCCGCAAAATATGTAGCGGAGAAATTGATTTCAGGCGAAAGGGGGCTTGCAAAGCTAAAGGGCGAGGCCAGTTCAAGGTTCGGGCTGGGAGGGCATTTGAAAAACTCTGAAATACTCAAAGAAATTCCGAAGAGAAAAAGAAGGGAAGGAATTCTAAATCTGCTTAAGCTGAAGCCTTCCAGAACGCTTTCGGGGGTTACTCCTATTGCGGTGATGACAAAGAGCGACTGCCCCCATGGAAGCTGCCTTTACTGCCCAAGAGGTGAGGAGGCGGCGCAGAGTTATACCGGGGAGGAGCCGGCATCGCTTCGCGCAAGGCAGAACTTTTTCGATCCTGAAAGGCAGGTAAACTCCCGCCTAAGGCAGTACAAGGAAATAGGGCACCCGACAGATAAATGCGAGCTTATTTTGATGGGCGGGACTTTCATAGCACAGCCGGAAAAAAAGGTCCGCTCGTTTGTGAAAAGGTGCTTTGACGCTTTCAATGGGAAGAAGAGCAGTAATTTGAAGCAGGCAATGAGGATGAATGAAAAGGCGAAGCGCAGGGTTATTGGAGTGACTTTTGAGACAAGGCCGGATTACGCGAAAAGAAAGCATGTTGATTTGATGCTTGAAATGGGTGCAACAAGGGTGGAGATAGGGGTGCAGACACTAAGCGATTCCGTTTACAAAAAAGTGGATAGGGGGCATCTTTTGGAAGATGTTGTCTCTTCAACAAAAATTTGCAAGGATGCTGGGTTGAAGGTTTGCTACCACATGATGCCTGGCCTTTTTGCGGATAAAAAGAAGGATGTTGCAATGTTCAAAAAGCTGTTTTCCGATTCCCGCTTCATGCCGGACATGCTGAAGATATATCCATGCCTGGTAATGGAAGGGACAAAATTGCATAAGATGTGGAGAGAAGGAAAGTATAAGCCATATGATACCCTGGAGGCGGCTGTCGTTGTTTCCGAATGCATGAGGCATGTGCCAGAGTATGTGAGGGTCATGAGGGTGCAGAGGGACATTCCCTCCAACCTTGTTGCCGCGGGAGTGAAAAAAAGCAATTTGAGGCAATATGTTGAAAATGAGATGGAAAAAAAGAAAATTTCCTGCAGGGAGATAAGGTGCAGGGAAGTTGGAAGGGGGGAAAAAATTAGCTGGGAAAATGTTGAACTGGTGAGAAAAGATTACTCGGCAAGCGGGGGGAAAGAAATTTTTCTTTCTTTCGAGGATGTTGAAAAGGGAAGGTTGGTCGGGTTTTTGAGGTTGAGGATGCCGGGGAGGACTCATAGAAAGGAGCTTTCAGGCAAATGCTCCATTGTGCGGGAATTGCATGTTTACGGGGGGGAAATTGAGATTGGAAAAAGGGGCAAGGGAGGCCAGCACGCAGGGTATGGAGGTAAGCTTCTGAAGGAAGCGGAAAGAATTTCAAAAGAGGAATTCAAGGCAAAAAAGATTGCGGTAACAAGCGGGGTCGGCGCAAGGGAATATTACAGGAAATTTGGGTATGTGCTTGCAGGTGTTTATATGTCGAAAAAAATCTAGCCGGTTTTTCCATTCCTTCCCCAGTTGCTCTCCACAAATTCCTTGTGTGCCGCAACCTGTGCTTTCATAACATCTCCGGATTTTACGGCAAAGGTTATTGACTGGGGGTGGGGCGCGGGTATATTCGGCTTTGGATTCTGGAAATCTGATTCAACGTTAATTCCGCTTTTCCTGGTTGCCCTTCCGTACGTTTCCATTGCTCCCAACTTGTCCAAATGCGAAGAATATATAGAAACAAGTCCTGCTGCCCCAGTGGTTCCATCTTTGAATGGGACAATTTCCAAACTTTCAACAAATTTCTTTGCATAATCAAAATGATTTATTGGAATTACAAATATCCCCCTGTTGCTGTAAGAACTTTTTGCTTCTCTGAAACTTATCATCCTCTGGCGCAGAACATGCCCAAGTATCGCCATGTTTAAATAATCTGAATTGACGTCGTACTCACAGAGATATATGTTTTTTTCCGCAGTGACAAAGGTGGTGAAATGCGGCTTGGCATTATTGATATTTGTCAAAGGCCTGAAAGTTTCAAAGTTCCCTATTGCAATCGTCCTTTCCAACGCTTCCGCAATCTTCAGAGCCCTTAGATGCATTACGGGGTTGCCAAGCTCTCCTGCATGGACAGCTTCTCCGTAATGCAGATCCTTAATCCAGCGTGCCGCATCGCCTACAATTTTCGGGTCTGCAGAAAAAAACTTCCCCTCGTCTTTAATTAGGATTGGCCGGGTCGCGAGAATCAGGCCAAGAGCGATTGCAGTCAGATCCGAACCTCCCCTTCCGAAAGTTGTTCTGAATCCGCGCTTGGTCTGGCCGGTGAACCCTGCCCAAAGATAGGCCTGCAAGCCGGGATTATTGCAGAATGCGCCCCTCACATTTGAAATTGACTTCCCAATTATGTTGGAACTCGTATATTGGTTATCGGTTATAAAGCCCCCGTTTTTGCCAAAAAATGCGCTGCTCTTGATTCCCTGATCCTTTAGAAAAGCATCGATAATCATGACTGTCCATTCCTCGGGCCTTCCGAGTATCTGGTCTGTCAGCATGTCTATTTCAGATGATGTTTTTGCATTTTTTAGCTGCCCCAGAACTTCCTCAACCTCTTTGAACTCGTTCTTGAGATATGATTCAAGCGTGCGCCATGACTTTGTTTTTTTTGCTTCGCCATAGTAAAGGTCGAATATTTTTTCCAATGGTTCTGCATTTTCCCTGCTGCCAACAGAAAAATCAATAAGGTCCTGCAATATTTGGGTTATTCCGTAGAATGCCGAGAGTGCGATTAATGTTTTTGTGTTCTTTTTATTATCAATATTGTACTCAATGAGTTTCATTAGCTGTTGCTTAAAGTAGGGCAAGTCCTTTGAAAGGGAGCCGCCGAGCTTGTAAAGAGAGCGCTTGTCCCCTAAAGGTTTTATGTTCCTGAATGTGTCTAAGTTTTGGGAAATAAAAACCCTGTCGGGAATTTTTGCGTTGAAACTTGCAGTACGGACCATGATTTGCACCAATTGAAAATGCTGTGCCAATTTATGGCATACGGCATATATAAATATTACTATTAGTGGTTTTTTGAGGAAATGGAGTACTGGAAACCAAAAAAGAGGGGGGGCGGGGCTTTTGCCCCCTTCAAAATTACTCTTTTGGCCCTTCCCTGTTAATCAGCCCTGTTAACGGATGTGTTGGGTTGAGGTCAGAAGTAATCATCTGGTACACAAACGGCGGGTACTTCAGCCCTACCTGCTGGAGCCTTGAAATTGATTTTTCAAGCTGCTCGGGAGTGAAGCCCACCCAAAGCTCGTCATCCTGGGATGCAGCTATTCCTCTCGCGCCTCCGCAGGGGAGAGTGAGCCATGGGGACTTGCCCTTCTCGATTGCGGCAACAATTTCGCATGCTGCATGCCCGTTGAAAGAGGAAACGGTTTTCTCTCCCGTTGCATCAAAATAGCCAGTAAGAAGAAGGTATGCCTGTGTTGAGTTGGTCATCAAAATTACGCCGTCGGGCATTACCTTGTACTTTGCAAAATCATCAAGAGGCCCGAACATGGCGGCCTCGTATTTTCCCTGCTTTATGACTTCCATTTTTTTTACCAGCTTGTCAAATATCTTTTTGTCATACTCGAATCCCTCAACCCATCTCTGCTTTATGTCCTTGGGCGGCTTGCCGAAGCCCATTATGTATGAGCCGACCACGCAGGAGTCGATGTTTTCAAAGAAAATAGTTCTTGATTTTTCATATACTGCACAGTACTTGAAAAGCTGGCAGAGCGCAAGGTTTTTCTCAAGGGGTGGCACTTTGTACTTTTTGTGGTCTTTTTTCTTTTTCAAAAGCTTGAAGCCAAGCGGCGCCCCCTTCGGCTTTATCATTTTTTCAATATCCTCATTTAGCTCTGACAGGTTGATTTTTTTTGCCATTTTCATGCACCTCCATATGCGTATAGGGAACTGAATTGGGAAATAAAAGAGTATGTGTTAAACTGGAGAAGATTATTCCGCTCCCGCTTGGAAAATTATTCCACGCCCCTAAGCTTAATTGCCTCTGCAACCCTGTTTACTGCAAGCATGTATGCAGCTGTTCTCATGTCCGTTTCCCTGCTCTTGTGTATCTGGTAAACTTTGTCAAACGCATTTTTCATCTTCTCCTCAAGCCTTTCAAAGACCTCTTTCTCCTTCCAGTAGTAGCCGTAATTGTTTTGCACCCATTCGAAATAGCTCACCGTCACCCCTCCCGCATTTGCAAGAATATCGGGCATTATGAAAACTCCTTTTTTGATGAGCATCTGGTCCGCCTTGGGGGTAACCGGCCCGTTGGCAAGCTCAAGTATGTATTTTGCCTTTACTTCATTTGCGTTTTCATCGGTTATCGCATCCTCAAGTGCGGCTGGGATGAGGAGGTCGCATTCCAGGGTGAGGAGGTCTTGGTTGGAAATCTTTTCCGCCTCCCCGTAGTCCTGCACTGTCTTTCCCTTTTCCTTTGCCTCTTTAACTTTTTCTATGTCCAGCCCTTCCTTGTTTTGTATCCCGCCCTTTGAATCGCTTACCGCGATAACTTTGCACCCATCCTCCTGGAACAGCTTTGCGGCATTATAGCCCGCATTGCCGAACCCCTGGATTGCAACAGTTGTTTCCTCCGGTTTTACTCCGAGCGCTTTTGCCGCCTCCCTCCAGGCATAAAGCCCCCCGAGCGCGGTTGCGATGCTCCTTCCTTCAGAGCCGCCAAGAGATAGTGGCTTGCCGGTTACAACGCCTGGGTACTGCTTGCCCTTTATCTTTGCATATTCATCAAAAATCCATGCCATTACCTGTGAATCAGTGTAAACATCAGGAGCAGGAATATCCTGCCTAGGGCCGATGACATCCTCTATTGCGTGCACGAATTGGCGGGTTAGGGACTCGAGCTCCCTTTTGCTCATCTCCTTTGGGTTGCACACGACCCCCCCTTTCGCGCCCCCGTAAGGGATGTCCACTATTGCACACTTCCAGGTCATCCATGCGGCCAATGCCTTTACCTCGTCCATTGTTACTTCCGGGTGGTAGCGGATGCCCCCCTTTGTGGGACCGCGGGAAGTGTTGTACTGCACCCTGTAGCCAAGGAACGTTTTCACCCTTCCGTCATCCATCGTAATCGGTATTGTCACCTGAACAATTCTTTTTGGGTGCTTGAGCTGCTCCTTTACGTTTTCATCTATCTCAAGCTTCTCGATTGCAGAAAGCAGCTGCTTGCTGCAGGACTCAAATAGCGTAATTTCGTTTTCCATTAAAACACCTCTGAACAAGATTACGTTGTTTGGTCAGAAAACTATTTATAACCTGCCATCCAACCCAATTCATGGCAATCGGGGATATTTACAGGGTTAGCGTTTTCGGGGAGTCCCATGGTAAAGTGGTAGGTGTTCTCATAGAGGGCTGCCCCCCTGGAGTTAAGTTGAATGAGAAAGAGATGCAGAAGGAACTGGACAGGAGAAAGCCGGGCGGGAAGCTTTCCAGCCCAAGGAAGGAGAAGGATAAATTCCAGATAATGAGCG
Organism: Microcaldota archaeon; assembly: GCA_964441305.1. GTDB lineage: Archaea > Micrarchaeota > Micrarchaeia > Anstonellales > CAYTXD01 > CAYTXD01. The sequence goes on along the minus strand of CAYTXD010000009.1, from coordinate 575 downwards.
GGGTTTTCAAAGAGAAAACCACCGGCGCTCCGATAATGGCACTCATCCGCAACAAGGATGTGGATTCGAGCTCGTATGAGAAATTGAAGAACACGCCGCGCCCGAGCCATTCGGACCTTTCCGCGCATTTCAGGTATTTTGGCTTTCAGGATTATAGGGGAGGGGGGGCGTTTTCCGCAAGGGTTACCGCCGGCTATGTTATTGCGGGCGCGATTGCCAAGAAGCTCCTGAAAAGCAGCGGAGTCAAGATAAATGCGGAAGTTGTTGAGGTTGCAGGCTTTTCAGGAAAGGCGGCAATGGAGCGCGCAGTGAAAAAAGCGGCGGAGGAAAAGGACAGCGTTGACGGGGTTGTGGAGTGCAGAATAACTGGAGTTGAGCCGGGAATCGGTGACCCGCATGACAAGCCGATTGATGGGGAGATTGCGAGGGCAGTATTCAAGATACCTGCAGTCAAGGAGATAAAGTTCGGGGATACCAAGCACTACGGGAGCGAGAACAACGACCCAATAGCTGTGAAGGATGGGAAGCTGGTGACAGATACGAACAATGCGGGCGGGGTGCTTGGAGGAATTTCC
>CAYTXD010000008.1:0-13836 GCA_964441305.1 Microcaldota archaeon | reverse complement strand
CAATAACTTCTGCATGCTTTTCTGCAATGCTTTTTTCCTTAAAGCTTGAATCTATGGGTGAGGCAAAAATTGCAGCACCTGCAACTATTCCAATTGCAAAAACCAGCATTGCACCAACCAAATATTTCATTTCCATATATTCACCCCTAATTGCAAGATGTTGCAGTTGCACACTCCGAGCAGGGAATTTTTCCCTGGCTTATCAGGTAGTCGCATTCACAATATCCCAAATCCTCATAGCATTCAGTGCATGGCGGCGTTATGCAGCACTGGCTTCTCCTCTCTTTTTGAAAAATGGCATTCGGAAAGATAAGTGCAACTGCTGCTGCAAATGCAATCGAAATTGCTGCAACTGCTGCAATTATCTGCCATTTACCAATCTTAACATTCATCTGAATCCACCTTCCTGTGAGTGCATTTGCATAATGACTTTTCCTCCTTTCCAATAAAATGGAAAAGCAGGAATGCGCCAAGCGCAGCAAGCAAAACACCTGCTGCAGCATTGTACATAAGCGACATTCCGACCCCTGTTGCAAGGAGCAGTATTGCAATTATGCAAACAAAACATATCATGCCTAGCCTCCAAGCTGGGAATCGATTTCAGCCTTGAACACTTCATACGGCTGTGCCCCGGAAATCATTTTCCCGTTTATGAAAAACGCAGGCGTTCCCTTGACTCCTTTTGATATGCCCTCGCGCATCTCGGAGTTTACAGTTTCATACTTTTCTCCGCTGTCAAGGCATGCATCAAATTCATTCTTGTCAAGCCCCAACTCTGAAGCATGCTGCTTTAGGCTGGAGACTCCAAGGTTTCCCTGGTTTTCAAACAAAATATCATGATATTCCCAAAACATCCCCTGGTCTGCCGCACATTCTGATGCTTCTGCTGCCTTCTGCGCATTCTCGTGTATTTGCCTCAGTGGAAAATGCCTGAATACTATTTTTACTTCATCTTTGTATTCTTCTGCAAGCCTGTGTATTGTTGGTGAAGCCCTTGCGCAAAACGGGCACTGGAAGTCGCTGTATTCTTCAATTAATATTTGTGCATCTTCAGACCCAAGGTATGCCTCTCCGGATGAGTCAACCTTGTCTGTTCCCCCTGATACCTTAGATGCAGAAGAGGCCTGCGCAGCAACTGGTGCTTCCTGCCCCGGTGCATCTTCACTGCTTGCACAACCAAGCAGAAGAAGAGATATTCCCAAAATTGCAAATGTTGCAATCATGCTGTAAACTTTCTTTTTTTCCATTTCAATCACTCCATTTAGTTTATTGTTAGCATAATGCCCTCGCACAGATGTTCGAGAGTGTGGGCAACCAAGCAGTCCGCACCAGGGCAATTACTCTCATCCTCCGCAACCGCAGCCGCAGCCTCCTCCAGAGGAGTAAGATGGCTGTGCCTGTATGGTTTGCTCAGCAGCAGTCCCAGAATTGTTCCCTTCAACTACCTGTGCAGGATAGCCAAGTCCTGTAATTATATCTGCAATCTCCTGTGCGCTTATCTTGTCGGGATAGAATTCTGCAACTCCACTTTTTCCGCGCAGATTTACTTCAATGCTCTTTATTCCTTCAGTGTTTCCCAGAGTGTATTCAATCTTGTATACGCAGCTTCCGCAAGTCATTCCGTTTATTGTAAAGTATGCAGTTTCTGTTTCAGATGCTGCTGCTGGCTGGCTTTTTGCGCCAGAATTCTCCTGCACATCATCCCCAGAAAGAGAATCGGCTTTCTGGCTTTCGACGCCAGCATCATTTGCCTGGTACTCATAACTGCTGCCATCTGATGCGGTCCCCATATCCCCTTGGACTGCTGCACTTTCCTGGCTTGGAGAAAGCAAGGTTGCTGCAGCAACGCCTGTTGCCAGCGCAAAAATAACCAGCAGTGGAATTGCAATATATGCTGCATTCCTGCTTATCCCGATCTTATTTTCGTTTCTTTCATTTTTCTTTTCCATTTATACCACCGGCCTTGGCTTCCATGCAAGCACATCCTGTTCGGATATCACTAAGAAGCCTTCTTCATCAACATAATTCTCAAGCGCCTGGGGTGCGTGGTCAACACATGCCCCAGATATTCCATTCATGGTTTCAAGCTCCCATTTTGTCCAGCATGCATCACATGTAAGGGTCCCGTCCTTTGCTATGAAAAACTTGGTTCCCATGCAAGGCTCGCACATGCTGACTGCAGTGATTACTTTTCCGGAAGGGGCAACATACGCCATCAGGGGGACTGTTTTCCCATTAGAATTATATTCGAAAAAGACGATGCTTTTTGCATCAACAGTGCTCAGGGGAACTTTCACATGGCCATTCTCAACTATTGGCACAAGAGCCGTCATCCTGATTTCCTTCCCTGAATAGTCATGCGCATCAACATGTGCAGTCTCGGTTGGTGCATTGCTTCCTGAAACGATATTCAGGAGTAGGAACCCTGCAACAAGCACTATTGCTGCAATTGCCCCGTATTTCAGAAGCCCTCCATCATCACTTTTTTCTCCCATAACTTTTGCCTTTTTGTCTGATAATTTTCCCATAAATTCACCCCTTTGTAAATCCATCTCTTATCTCAACCATCCTGTGAGCGTTTTTTGCCATTTGCCTGTCATGGGTTACCATGACTATTGTCTGTCCCGAATCATTCAACTCGTTGAAAAGAGAGATTACTTCCTGCCCCCTCTCAGAATCAAGGTTTCCGGTGGGTTCATCTGCAAGAATGATTGGTGGTTCGTTTACCAATGCACGGGCAATGGCGACTCTTTCTTGCTCGCCCCCGGAAAGCTGGTCAGGAAGCCTGTCCCTCTTGTCAAGCATACCCATCCTGTCAAGCACTTTTTCTGCCCTGTTGATTTGCTCTGAATTGGGAGTTTTGGTAATTGAGAGCGGAAGCATGACAGTTTCAATTGCAGTAAGGTATGCTATGAGCTGGTGCTGCTGAAAGACAAACCCCAGGTATTCGCTCCTAAAATCTGCAAGCCTCTCAAGAGAAAGCCCATAGACATCTATGCCATCCACATGCAAATTGCCGTCGCTTGGCGGGTTCAGGCCTCCGAGTATTGAAAGGAGTGTGCTCTTTCCGCTCCCTGAAGGGCCCATGATTGATACAAACTCCCCTTCAGAAACATCTATTGAAACCCCTCTTAGTGCATCAAAGGTATTTTCTCGGCTTCCATATTTTTTCCATAAATTATTTGTCTTTATCAACATATTATCACCTATAATGCCCTGAGGGCTGATGCTGGGTCAAGCTTTGATGCTTTCCATGCCGGATAAATTGTAGATGCCATCCCGACTGAAACTGAAAGCAGGATTGCAGAGCCTGCGAGATAGGGATTTAGTGCAAGCGAGAGGTCAAAGGAAGTCAGCATTGGTGCTATTGCCATTGCAGAAATGCTTCCAAGCAAATAGCCCGCAATGCCTCCGGCAAGGCTTACCAGGAATGCCTCAAGCAGAATGATTTTTGCAATGTGGCCTTTTCTAAATCCTATTGCCCTAAATATGCCAATCTCCCTTGTCCTTTCATTTACTGAAGACATCATTGTTGTGAATACAATTAGCGAGCCAATCACCAGAACAACAACTGAGATTACGGATGAAAATGTGCTAAGCTTTCCAACCAGTTCCATTCTTGACTGGACTGCCTGCTTTACAGCTGTTACTTTTGCATTTGGAAGCGCAGCAGAAATCTGCGCGACCATTTCATCAATTGGGCAGGTGTTGCAGAACGCACTGACTTCAATAAGTGAAAGCTGGCCCTCTTTTCCAAATAATTCCTGCGCATCAAGGAGAGGCATGAAAACCAATGAGTCATCCTGTGAGCCTGTCTCTGAAATTATTGCAGAAACTGTGTAGTTTTTTCCTTTGACCTTAACGCTGTCGCCCACTGAAAGCCCCAGCTTTTCTGCGGCCTCGCTTCCCGCCATTGCTTCATTTGAATTTGGCTCTGTGCCATTGAGCTTCCACCACTTCTTAAGCTTTAGCTCAGACTCAAAGTCAATCCCAACTATTGCCGCATGCACACCATTAATTTCATCTGTTGCAATAAGCTTTGGGGATATAATGTTTAGATTTTCATTGTTCTCTATGCCCCATATTTTATCAACTGCACTGTTCTCTAAAGTTTTTGAATCAAATGAGACGCCTCCAACAGATACTCCCGCATATGAAAGGTCCAAATCATCAGACTTGGGCACTACAAGTATGTTTGCACCATACTCATCAAGGGTTTTTCCGACTTCTGCCTCCATCGAAGCAACTATGAGATTCATTGCAACAACAGTTGCAATTCCAATGACAAGCCCAATTACAAGGAATGCCATTTTGGATTTCCTTCTTTTTATGTTGTCGAATGCAATATCGTACAGCTGGATAAAATCACCAGCAAGAAATGTAAATCAGGCTTCCTTTATATATAACTCGGAAAACTGTTAGATAATAAAAAGTTAAGAACGTTTAGAAAAGAAAATAAATAAATAAGACCGTTTAGAAAATAAAAAAAAGGGCTAATTGCCCTTCTTTAGGTATATAAGGTTCGTTTTTCCCTTCTTTATTTTCTTTATAAGGCCTTTCTTCTCGAGCGTGGAGAGGACAATGGATAATTTTGTCTTGGACAAGTCAGTCCTAAGCTTTAATGTGAACTGCTTTATCCCGTCCTGCTCGCGGACTGCCTTTAGGACTTTTTTCTCGTAATCATCCAGCCCTGAAAGAAGGATATCAAATTTCTCCTCATCAGAGCGGGAGGACTTGTGCTCTTCAAGAGCAGAAAATATTGCCTTTTGGCCTTTTTCAAAAAATATCAAGTAGACTCCAAGGCTCAAGAGGGCAACAACTAGCGCAACAGCACCATATATCTCTATTGAGGATGCCTGCTCGTGTGGGCAAAAACCCCCATCTACCTCGCCGCATTGGCAGGATGAGTCTGCAAGCTCTGAAACCTTGAGATGATAAAGGTAGAACAGCCCTCCCACAAGCAAGGAAACTGCAATTAGTATTGCTCCCAATGTCTTGTTGTCCATAACATGCACCTTAAATTGAATTTACTTTTTCTGCAAGCTTTTCTGCAAGCTCTGAGACCTGCTTCAGGTTTTCTTCACCCGGCCTTGGAAGAAGCTCCACTGCTCCAACTATTTCTATTGGAAGCCCATCCAGGATTTTTGAAATTTCACGCGCTGCTGCGGGCACCCAACCATAAGAGCTTATTACTGCAGCATATTTTGCTGGGGGCTTTAGCAGCTTTGCAAGGTTTGCGGCATGCGAAGCCAATGGATGCACCGAGCCAAGCACAGTTGGCGCAGAAACAACTATTGCCGCATGGTCCACCAAATCCCTTGCAATGTCCCCCAAGTCAGCAGACACCAAGTCATAGCGCGAAACGCCTATTCCTTTTTTCTTAAGTGTTTTTTCAAATTCATCAGATAGCCTTTCGCAAGTGCCCCACATTGATGCCTGGAGAAGAAGCACTTTCTTATCAAGCTTTCCAGCAGCCCATTTTTCATAAAGGAAAATTATCCATTCAGGGTTCTTGAAAATGACTCCATGAGACGGGGCAATCATTTCAATCTTGTAATTCTTAAGCTTGTTTAGTGCATTTGCGCCCGCATTCCTGAAAGGAAGCATAATTTCGCCATAGTACCTTTTTGAAAGGTCTTCCAGCTTTTTGCTGTCAACCTCATTAGCAAAAGTTTTTTCAGTCGCATAATGCTGGCCGAAAAAATCACATGGAAAAAGAATTTTGTCCTCAACCAGATAGGTGAAAATAGTCTCAGGCCAGTGGAGCATTGGCGCTTCGATGAATTTGAGTGTCTTTCCCCCCAAATCCAAGACAGTTTTTTCATCAACAACAACCATTCTTTCCTGCGGCACCTTATAGTAGTCTTTTGCTGGCTTGACACCGGTTTTGCCAACAACCAGCTTTGCATTTTTTGCCTCTTTCAAAATTGCATTTATGCCGTTTGCATGGTCAGGCTCCGCGTGGTTCATGATTAGGTAATCCAGCCTTTCGAGCGGAATTATGCCTTTTATGTTTTCAATTAGCCTCTTTTCAAAACCCGGGTTAACTGTATCTATTAATGCATTTTTTGAATTTCCAGTAATGAGATATGAATTATAGCTTGTCCCATCCGGAAGCGGGATTAGCGCATCAAAAACCCTCCTTTTGAAATCTTTTGCTCCGACTGAATATACATTTTTTGAAATTTCTATGGATGGCAAATAATCACCTCTTTTGCAATACCAAGTTGCCAAATGGATTATATAAATGCTTGTGAGTATTTTATTCTTATGAGAATATTGTGTTCTGAAAAATTCCTTGAGCATGAGAACAATGCAGCAGAATGTCCGGATAGGATTGATTCAATAATCGAATACTTGAAAAATAAAAATTTTGGAAAATGGGAAGAGCCAAATGCGGCAACAGAAGAAGATATTTTGCTTGCGCATGATAGAGTACTATTGGAAAAAGTAGGGGAATGCTCTGAAGATGGAAGGGACTTTCCGGATAATGCATTTCGCAAAAACACTTTCGAAATTGCAATGCTTTCTGCAGGCTCCGCAATTTGCGCGGCAGAATCATGCTTTGCAGAAACTTCATTCTCCCTAACAAGGCCTCCAGGCCATCATGCAACAAAAAGTGATTTTGGGGGATTTTGCTACTTCAATAATCTCGCAATCGCATGCTCGAAAATCCTTGAACAAAAAATGGCAAAAAGAATATTGATTGTTGATTTTGATGCCCATCATGGAAACGGGACACAGGATATTTTTTATGAGAATGAAAGCGTGTTTTACGTTTCACTTCACCAGTTCCCTGCGTACCCTGGAAGCGGTTCTCCAATGGAAAACAACGAGCATGTGGTCAATGTTCCTCTTCCCCCTGGAACACGCGATGGGAAGTATTTGGAAAGATTTTCTTCCTCTCTTGAAAAGGGAATTGAATTTTCCCCTGAAATTGTCGCAGTAAGCGCCGGCTTTGATGCATACAAAAAAGACCAGCTTGCAGGGCTTTGCCTGGATTCAGGAACATACGGAAAAATTGGAAAAAAAATAGCAATGCTTTCGCTGCCAACTTTTATGGTGCTGGAAGGAGGATATTTCCTCCCAGACCTTGGAAAAAACGCCTATGAATTCCTAAGGCAGTTTTAGATTTCCACAAGGAATGCCTTGATGAGGAACATCAACCCAACTACACCCACTGCGGAGGGCCAGAAAAATTCCGAAGGGTAGGCGCCTGCTTCAGCTGCAGCCCAGAGTATGCCGATAAGAAGCAGCATCGCTCCGGTTCCGATGAACTTAAGCTTCATCTCCTTGTGCAATTGGGAGATTGCAAGCGAAAGATCAAGTTTTAATGTATCTTTCTTTGCCATATGACCACCAAAAAGCATTTCGCATTGTATTTATAAATTGTTTCCCCAATCAATATGAGAATTATGAAATATGTTTTAGTGGTAGGGGATGGAATAAGCGACAGGCCCCTGAAGGAGCTGGGAGGGAAAACCCCTCTTGAAGCGGCAAAAACACCGAATATGGATTTCCTTGCAAGCAACGGAACCTGCGGCAAATTTGTCAGCTCAAATGAAAAGTATGCAGTCGGCACTGACACTGCGCACTTTCTTATTTTTGGCTATGCGCTTGAAAAGAATTACACGGGCAGGGGGCCGATTGAAGCTGCCGCCATGGGACTCCAAATGGGCGAAAACGATATTGCAGTAAGGTGCAATTTGGTTAACTTGAAAGATGGAAAAATGAACGACTACTCCGCGGCGCATGTTACAACTGCCGAGGCAAAAAAACTAATGCAGGAGTTAAATGAAAAGCTTGGAAACGAGGAAATCGAATTCCATCCTGGAGTGGCATACAGGCACATAATGATGCTAAAGGGAAATCACTCCGGAGAAGTGGAAACCGATGCGCCGCATGACATAATGGAAGAGGAAATTGAAGCACATATGCCCAAAGGCAGTGGAGAAGAAGGGGAAAAAACCGCCCATGTGCTGGAAAAGCTGATGAAAGATTCATGGGAAATTCTTGAAAACCACGAAGTCAACAAAAAGAGAAGAGATAACGGAGTGCTCACTGCAAACAGCATATGGCTTTGGAGCCTCGGAAAAAAGCCAGAGCTTGAAACCCTGCATAAAAGGTTCGGCAAAAGCGGGGCGATCATCACCGCGGTGGACGTATTGAAGGGCATTGGAAAGCTCATGGGCCTGGAATACATAAACGTGCAGGGTGCAACAGGGTTCCTTGACACAAATTATGAAGGAAAGGCACAGGCAGCGCTGGATGCATTGGAAAGGCATGATTTCGTTATAGTGCACATTGAGGCGCCTGATGAGGCAGGGCATATGGGCAATGCTGAAGAAAAAATCAAGGCAATAGAAAGAATTGACAGAATAATCATTGGAAGGCTTCTTGAGCGGCTTGAATGGGATTACCGGATTGCAATAACCGGCGACCATGGAACATCAGTTGAACTTAAGACCCACATACCTGACCCTGTGCCTTTTGCAGTTTACACAAGGAGGGATAAAAAAGACAGGACGATAAAGTTCTGCGAGAAGAATGCCAAAGATGTTACACTGCACAACATGTTTTTGGAGATGCTTTTCAAGAAATAGCTTAAAGAAGCCAGAGCATTATTGCCGCACAGGTGATGTCTGCTGTGCTTCCGGGGTTGAGCTTCCCCCCATGCTTTCTTATGAATTTATCAAGCCGGAAAACCTCCTTCTGCCCCCCTTTTGTAAGCACTCCTCCTTTTTTCATCGCATTCCTTGCCCTGGTTTTTATCTGGTTTGCGGCTTTTCTGCCTGCCCTGTTTTTCACCAATGTATCCTGATATCGTGAAAGGAGGTAGAGATAGGTTTGGCAAACTGCCCTGTTTACCTCTCCCGATTTTTTGTAGTTTTTCTCAAGCTGCTCTTTTGCAATCAGAATTTTTTGAAGCCCGTTGACAAGCTCTGCTGAAACCATGTCATTTTTTGAGGAGAGTTCAATGAGCTTTTTGAACTTTATTTTTTCATCTTTGATTTTTGATGGCGTTTCTTCATTTCTCGCATCAAGGCTGTTTGGCAGCAGAAATGGCTCTGCATAATTTACCGCTCCAATGAAATCAATCGAATCCTGCACAGTGGTCTTTGCCATCACTTTCTTCAGCGCACCCCTTATGCCCTTTGGGGTTTTTGAAATTGATGCTGCGGAGCTTAGGGGAACTAGGATGAGAAGTATTCCAAGGTTTGGGTTTGAACTTGAAATTCTACTGGTCTTTTTGGCAGCATCAAGAATATGCTTTCCAATTTTCGGGTTTTTTCTTTTTGCCCACTTTGCCGCATTGAGGCATGCTTTCGAGGCAATTGGAGCTGCTTTTACAAAATCATCATAAGTTAAATCGGGCAAATCGTGGAATGGGCTTACATTTCCGGGCTTTGGGTATGAAGATGCTTCTAAAAGGCATGCTTTTTCACAGGCTTTTGCGATTTTTTTCGGATGCAAATTCTAACCTTTCACCGCCTTCACCGTGTTTTCCAGAAGCGCGAAGGCGCTTTCCTGCGAAGGCCATCCTCCAAGCCCGCAATCGGGCCCCACGATTTTGAGCCTTTCGCCGAACATCTGTTTAGCATTCTGGAATCTTTTGCTTATAACCTTTACGCTTTCCAGCTTATTGACCAATTCCGGCGAAATCTGCTCTTCCGCTTCGGCCTCAAGGGCGAAAAAGTTGGTTCTTGAGATTCCGACCCTGATGAATTTGTCATTCTGCTCAAGCTCTTTTTTTGAGTAAAGGAGTAGGTTTCTTGGGTTCTCCGCAGCTTCCACGCCAAGTACGTCCACATGCTTTGCAGAATAAACCAAATCATTTTCAGCAGCAGCATGCAGGTGTATCTGCCTGAGTGCATCCACTCCTTCAAAGGAGGCATCAAGCGCCTTGATTATCGTTTCGGGAGAATAGTAAAGCTGAGGGTTTACGCCAAGAGAGGGCTCATCAAGGGAAACAAGCTTTGTCTTGATATGTGGCTTGTCGAAAACATAGTTTTTTGCAAATCTGTTCGCGCTCTTTGCAAGGTTAAGGAGAACCTCTTCATCAACTATTGTGCCAAGCATTGCATAATAGAGTTCAAGAGGGCCTGTGATGCAGAGGCCGAATTCCAGCGCCTTTCCTGTTTCCTCGTGCCTTTTTTTTGCATATTTTTCAAGCGCTTCGACTTCCTCGATTACTGCAGTTTCCTTTCCTATCTTCCATTCCCTGCTCTCATTAACCGGCCCCGAAAACATGGAAATCATATCGCGCATCTGGGGGTAAATTGGTATATCCAGCCCGGAGGAAAGCTTGAGCTCCATTATGTTCTCTACCGACTGCTGAACCGAATGCCCCTTTTTACCGGGAAACGAGCCGATATCACTTACTATCATGGATAGAGTTATGCCAATAGCAATTAAAACTCTAGTGCCTTACCTGCTTTGCTTTAGTGGTTCTGATGGGTAGAGCTGGTACTTGTCAACATCATACACCCTCAGCATATCCTGCCTTTTTATCATGTCCCCAAATCTCTCCCTCATCCCAAAAAGCGTGTTCCTCAAATCCTCCTCATCCTTTGCCATGAGGTTAACAACCATATCGTATCTGCCGAATGTATGAATGAGCCTTACGCATGATGGAAGCTGGCCTGTGTACCTGCAAAAGTCGTCCAACTGCTCCCTGCTCATGTACCTGAAATCCAAAAGAAGCCTTGAAGAAATATAGGGATGCAGCCTGTAATTCGGGACTATTGTAAATCCTACAATGATTCCACTGTCCTTGAGATGGCGAATCTTCCGGCTTACGGACTCGGGAGAAATGCCCACCTTTTTTGCTATTAGTGTTGTCGGGGTCCTGGCATCATCGCTCAATATCCTGAGTATCCTCTCCTCATTATCATCTATGCTTACTATTTTCCTGTACCTTCCGCCTGTTGCAGGGCACTTTTTAAGTGTCCTGATTCCCTCTTTTGAAGATAGAAGGTATCTCCAGCCAAAATGATGCGCGCCTACATGCGTAATCATCCCGTGGTCGCCTATTACATCGTGAAAATTATTCCTTATTTCATCCAAAACCTCCCTGAAATAAGATGCATCCCTTACAAGTACACCCATGGAAATGTCCCAAGCCCCGTCATACCTGTAAGTGCTCATTATGTTTGGGTTTGAAAAAAGGAATTCCCTTATTTTATCCGATACCCCTATGGTCATGCGGCTAAGGGCATAGAAAACAGTGTGGTAGGTATATCCCAGCTTCTTGTAGTCAACAACTGTGAGGAATTTCCTGAATACTCCGTTTTTTTGCATTGTTGAGAAATGGTAATTTGCAAGCTGGGGAGATATTCTGAGTTTCTTTGCTATTTTTGAGATTGGCTGCCTCCCGTCTTCCGAAAGCTCATAAAGTATTTTTTTGTCAATGTTGCCGAGTGAAATCTTTTCTTCCATGCAATTATTGGAAAATAAGTAGTTTATAACTATTTGGATTATTAAAAAATTAATTGTAAATTTTTTTAATTTTGTTATGAAAATAGGGAAGATTACTTTTTTTGAAAAAAATCTCTTGGTTTTTACTTGCCGCCTTCCTCTTCATCAGAAACAAAAAACCTTATGGATTGCTGCAAATCCCTGTAATTTTTATCCGCACCTGAAATCCTCCAGCACTCTGTATCCTCTCCGAAAGGGTCCCCTGTGAATTTGTATGCTGTTGCCCTGCAGCCATAGCAGTTCTGCAAGGCCTCCATTTCCAGTTTGCCTTCATCAATATGGCATTCCCTGCACTTTCCCTTTAAATAGATCTTTATTTTCCTGAGTTTCTCCATGGTTTCACATTCGAGTATCTCCCTCAATGATTGCTTTTTAACATCGCCGATGCTTAGCTGAAGCGCAGAGCAGGGCTGGGCAATCCCCTCCGCGGTTACGTAAATGGATATCCCATGCGCGCCGCAGGTCCATCCCGCTATTGGAGGGGTTGGAACCCACCCATACCCGAACTCTTCCCTGTCTATTTTTGCAAGCTCTTCAAAAAGCTTTTTTGCCTCCCGCGGAGCAGGATATAGGAGGCTCTTTTTGTATATTGATTCTTCGCTCTCGCAGCTGTCAAAAAGGTCCCCTCTCCCCACAGGCTTAAGAAGCTCGAAAAAGGGTATTATGTCACGCTCCCTCAAATATCTCCATAATTCAGTGAGAATACCCATGTTTAGCACTGTGACAACACTCTCAACAGCCAACCTCCAGTTTTTATTGAACCCTTCCTCCACAAGTATGTTAATTCCATTTACCATCCTTTCGTATGACGACTTCTTTCCCTGGTCCGGTTTCCTTCCGGTGAGCGTTTGTTGAATGCCAATCTTTGTTTTTTCTCCCTGTTCCGGAAGAGTATCATCTGGGAAGGGAACATTCAGCTTTGCGACAATTGTTGTGTCGAGCTGTCTTAGCTCTTTAACGAGTGTTCTCTTCCCCTCAATAAGTGTTCCGTTTGTAAAAACAACTGGCACCATTTCATTTTTTCTGATTTCTTCAACGATGGGAAGGAGGTCATCCATCAAAAATGGTTCCCCCCCTAAAATCTCTACGCTCTTTGCACCAAGCTCTTTTGCCTCCCTGACAAGGGAGAGCCTCTTTTTCGGTGTAAGCTCGTTTTTTAGCATTTCCCTTTTCAAGGGACTGCTCCCGGAATAACAGTATGGGCAACATAAATTGCACCACTTTGAGCCCTCGATTTTAAGAAGTACTATCCCCTTTCCTTTTTTTGCTTCAGCTATGTGATTTGAATCAAACCACAATCCATGCGGCCTCGGAGGCGGCGATAGTTTTTGCATAGTATCGACTGGCGGCACAAGAATAATTCTGCCCCCTAAATTTATTGCATGGCTAATATAAAAGGTTAAGTATGGAGTTTTATGGAACATCAAATCTTAAAAATTTGGTAATTTTAGTAGATATGGTAAATCATTTACTATTATTTTTTTATTTTATTAATATATTTAATAAAAAATATTGGTTTTATAAAAAAAGTATCTCACTTACTTTTATATATAAACAGCACCATATCTTGAGTGGAGGGATGAATATGGTTGTGTGGGAAGCAGTAGTTGGAATTGCCAACTTCCTGATGCGCCAGCATGAGGAGGACGGCGGGCCGGCAGAAAGCCATCCTAGCAGGGCCAAAGGCATCCGATTCACCAGAAGGTGCAGTTATTGCGGAAGAGAAGTTGCAGAAACTCTCGTTGCATACAGCAACGGGTACGCGGTGTGTCATACGTGCCATAGGTCTACTGCAACGGAAAATTATTGGGGTTCTTCGGCCTGGTAGGCAGGATTATGGGCAGGCGCAAAAAAAGCGGGAAAGTCGGAAACGCATCCAGAAACCCAAGACATACTGGGTGCGGGGGGGCTCCTGCGCTTGTGAAACCTGTCCATAGCATAAAATCAAGGGGTGGTTTCATGGAATTTATGGAAAAAGTATTCAAGGCAATATCTGCATGGGCATTTGAGACAGGAATAAGGGACCCGCATTCACTCATAGGTGATGATGTGGGGAATGTTAGTTCAGATGGATAAGACGAAGGCTTAAATTGCCAGCATAGGAAAACCCATTATGGTCATATTCCCGGACAGAACGGCCTTCTTTGGGATGCTGTCAATAGCAAGCTTTGCCTTTTCCATTCTTTTTCTTAAGTTTGGAATTTTTGAATCAGCATATGCAGTTGCAGCAATTGCGCTTGCAATGATTATTCCAGCCCTGGATGCTCCTTTTAGGTTTGCAAGGGGGCTTGTGAGACCAATAGTGTTCATAGTTTCTGCAGTCACGCTTGCATATACATACCTGCTTTTTGGCAGCTT
>CAYTXD010000007.1:0-13895 GCA_964441305.1 Microcaldota archaeon | reverse complement strand
TCCACAGCCCCTGCACCCTCCAATATTTTGCAGATTGCCCTTACAGACCTTTTGCTCTCTCCTGTTTCCTCTGAAAGTTGTTCAAAGGTTTTTTTATCGCCTTCAATTGCAGAATAAATCTCATCTATTTTAGTTTTCACCATCTCATCACACCGGACTATCTCAATGGCCTTTATTAACTTTTTCTACAGGCCCCCATCTCCCCCGATTTCAACATTTCCGCTCTTGCTGGCATTTCCGCCGGCATATTCCACATCCAATCCCTCCACAACATATGTTATCTCTTCGGAATTGTTATAAGTGAACCCCATCTCTATTTCCACCGGGAAATTTCCATCCACCTTGACCCTCATTCCAGGATACTTGATTCCCCCCTGGAGGTTTACTTCCACAAAAGATATTTCCATCATGTAGTCCTCCTCCCCCCCGTATTCAATCTCTATTGATTTTGCCCCGCCATTCTTATCCACCATTATGTCCTGGTAGAGCGCTTGGGTATTGTCTGCATAATCCAAAACAATATTCAGGTCTCCCCCCGCGTCCTCCGTTAATTCTGGCGGGGGCCCCTGCCCGTTGATGCCTGCCCTTATGCGCATTGTTTCCTGTATATGCTTTTCCTGTGTATTATTGAAGAAAACAATCATGGTGGTGGTCGTCCCCCTCAGCTCACGCACATAAGTTGCGTTGTTGCTGAAAACCAGCTTATTTTCGTTGAATGATGCCAGGTCAAAAAAGATGTCCCCGTTTATGCCGTCTGCATAAGAGCTTTCCAAAAATGCCTTGTACTGCTGAAACTGAGGGCCCCTCTCCGGCAACGGGGCGCTGTCTGCAAAGTAGATGGTGGTATTCCCTTTCCTCTGCGTAATGTTTACCTCCTGCTCAAGAAGGACTTCCAGGTCATTTGAAATGTCATCAAAAACATAATCTGCCTTTTTTATTGCTTCACGGTCGACAACATCCTGGTCATTTTTATTGTGTATCCTGTCTACCCCGTTGAGCATAGCAAACAGCGAAAGCAGGAGCAATATTGTTGATATTGTAAATATGAAACCCTTATTCATTGTACCACCCCACTATCTTGGCGATATAGAAATTATGGCCGCCGCCTTCTTCCACCACCATTGTTCTTCTTTTTACATAATATTCATCTGCCAGGGATGTGCATCCATATTTTTTCAAGGAATACTTGTTCACGCCCGTGTCCGCATCCGTCAAGGTAATTTCAAAGCAATAATTCTCGGAAGTTCTTTCAATCAACTGCCTGACCGGCGTTGAATTGGTCATTGATTTTTCCAGGTGACCTGTTTTTTCCATAGTCAGCAAAATATCCTCCGAAAGCTGGAGTATTTTCACCTCGTCAACACTTTTGCCCCTCCCCTGCTCCGTAAAACTGAATACCAGGCCCAGGCTGAGCATAACTATCAACAATGCGAGAACCGCATCGTATGTTATTACAAAACCCCTTTTCACTTCCAAATGCTCACCTGCATTTTAACAACGCTTTTGTTCATAAGTGCCATCCTTTCCACGACATAGTGCATTGTCCTGTTCTCATTTTCCCTGAAAGTTTCTCCGATGCGATACTGCACTTTGGTTTCAACTTCTGTTATTTCTACGCTTAGGCCGTAGGCCCCAACCCCCAGCATCTCTTTCATCTGCTGGCTGTTGTTAACATAAAGCTGTGAAAATTTTTGCACCTTGTTCCAATTAAGGTTGTTTTCATTGTAAACCAACCCGATAGAATGGATTTCGTCGATGCCGGAAGCCAAATGCCAATTGACCGGGTCCCCCCTGCTTTTCAACAGCTGCTCAGAGCATAAATGGGCCGCCTCCTTGATTTTAATCTCCTCCTCCAATTCGGAAACCCTGCCAAACGAGACCTGGTATTCAACAAGAAGCAGCATCATTATGAATACAAATGCAGCTGTTGCCATGATTAAGTCAAATGAAAGCTCCTGCCCCTTTTTGCTTCCTTTAAGCCGGCTCAACATAAATCGTTCCACCCAGGTTCCTTACCCTGACATTTTCATTCATCTCTATCTGCGAATAGGTTGTTTTATCCGTCACTAACGCCGCAATAGATCTTCCCCCTTCGTATTCAACATGAACCTCGTACCCGGTTATGCTGACATTGAATTCCTCATTTCCAAAATTGTAGAACTCATACGAAGTTCCAGGGCCGGACTGGTAAACCTTGTTCGCGGAGCTTGCAATATTCCTTGCGACCCTGCCCGCGTCTATCTTCTTTTTTAATAAATCCACCTGCCTTTCGAACCCGTAATTGACAATAAGCATGACTGAAAGGATTATCAGCAAAACCGAGATGATGACTATGAGTTCGGGTCCCTTCTGTCCGCGTTTCATGCCCATCATCCCACCTGGAAATACTTGATTCCTATTGCCCCGCAGGTAATTGCTTTAACTGACCAAGTTCCCGTTGCTGCGCTTGATGCAAGGTCGTAAGACCCCAAATACACGCCCGTGCCCCCGTTCCCGGTCGTGGTGTTGAAATCGCTTCTCAGGACTCCCAGGGAATCCCTTATTTCCATATCCAACTCGCTGTCCACATTGGCTCCCACTTCGTTAACGGTGGTAACCGAATAGTAAACCCTTCCGCAATTGCTGTACGATGCCTTATTGGTGGCCACCCAGGGGCTATATGAATAGGTTATGTTCAGCACTGCATTGCGCGTTTCGGTAAAGTTGATATTTCCTGCAGTGTCATTTGCAGCCGCATAAAATGTATAGTTCCCGCTTGCGGTTAGAGAGTATGTGCACGGGGAGGACGTGCATGTCTTCACTATGGTGCCATTTACAACAATCCATATGCTATCCAGGTTTGCATCCGTTGCAGTAACATTTATTGTCTGGCTGGCGTTGTACGAGCCACTGGCAGGAGTCGGCGCTACAAACTGGACAGACGGCAGAGTCCGGTCTATTGTAACACTCCTTGTCGCGGTGACATTTGTATTTCCATAGATGTCTGTTGCAGAGCCGTAGAAAGTATAAGTGCCGTCAGCGGTTAAGGTATAGTTATTGCAATATGTGGTGTTCGTGCAATTATGCACCTCCACACCGTCAACAATGATGGAAATGACATCCAATCCGCTGTCATCCGACGCGCTTACGTTGATTGTTAATGAGGTATTGTAAGTTCCATTTTGCGGAGTAGGCTCCTCGAATTGAACTGACGGAGGCGTGTTGTCCCCGGATGTTAACTGAATCGTGACATTCCTGGTTTCAGTTGTATTGACATGCCCCACAGTGTCATTAACATATGCATAGAAGACAAAAGTGCCATTTGAGTCAAGCGCGTATGAGCACGGGCTGGAACTGCAGGCCTTAACAACGCTGCCATTGACATTTATCGAAATTGTATCCAAGTTTGCATCCGACGCCTGGACGCTTATTGTCTGGCTTGTGTTGTAAGTGCCGTTTGAAGGAGTTGGGTGTATATAGCTTATTGCAGGGAAAATTGTATCTATAACAACTGTCCGGGCGGGAAGGCTAGCAGCATTTCCAACAATATCTTTTGCACTTGCATTAAACTCATAAGTTCCGTCGCTTGAAAGCGCATAGCTGCATGGCGATGAAGTGCAAGTTTTAACTATTGCGCCATTGACAGTAATGGTTATTTCATCCAAATTAGCATCAGATGCAGTGACATTTATTGTTTTGCTTGAATTATATGCGCCAGTTGTAGGAGTCGGCGGGGCGTATTCGATTGTGGGGGCGGTTTTGTCAATCAAAATACTTCTTGTTTCAGTTGAATTCGTATTGCCCGAACTGTCATAAGCAGTTGCAAAGAAATCAAATGTCCCGTCATTTTCCAGGGCATAGCTGCAGGGAGAGGAGCCGCAGGTCTGGACAACCGAGCCATTGACGTTGATTCTTATTTCAGTCAGGAAAGTATCGTTTGCTTCAACATTTATTGTCTGGGATGCATTGTAGCTTCCGTTCTGCGGGGTTGGCGAGATGAAGGCAATTTGCGGAGGCGTGTTATCCACTGCAGGAGTGTAATCAACTTCATAATACCAGGCATAAACATACCCGTAACCTGGCTTTCCCCCCCCGCTTGCGACCATGTCAAATTGCGCAGTCAGGTTTCCGGGTGTTCCAGGATCCATATATGTAAGTGAATACCAGCCCGCAGGCGTATTCGGGCCTATCGTTCTTGAGCTTATCTGCGTGCCGTTTTGCTTTAGGATTATGATGACATTTGCCCGGTTTCCTGTTTCGACATACACCCATAATGTCACATCATTGATGCTTGTTTCAGTTACTGCATTTATCCCATGCTCGTCTACCTCAGGCGATACTGCTTTGTCTTCTATATAATCCGCAGTATTAGGCACATTGGGCTGCCGTACTCCGTCATCCAAAGTAGTATAATGGGTACCTGCTGGCACAGGATCCCAATTAGCCTGTATATCATAAGTTGGATCGTAATATGCCTTATCTGCAAAAGCAATATTTGAGAGAACTGTGAGCACTAGGAGAAACGACACAAAAATTCCAATCCCTTTTCCATCTTCCATATTAACAACCTGTGATTGAGAAGCCTGCAACAACTTCAATCTCCGAATTGTTGACTATTGCGCTGTAATCCCCTTGGGTTGCGCCCGCGCTGTTCCAATTCACAGTATATTCCCCGCTGGAATTTGCATAAACATCTTTCGGGTATCCTGAAACGCTTCCTGAAGGGCCGGTAATATCTATTGTCAAAAGCTCCCCCGCACTCCAATTCCCGGTCGAAACAATTACTGCCTCGCTTGTATTGAAATTGCTTGTTGGAATAATGTATCCGGAATCCTCAAAAGTTTCAACATCAACATTAACAGGCACGCATTCCCCTGAACCCGGAGGCGGGGAAAGCACCTCAATCGTTATTGGAACCTCAATGACATCGGTTATGTTTCCGCCCGTCGCTTCAACAACCATGCTGCCGGTAAAAATTCCCCCAGTTACGCTGGTGGAATCAAAAGAAATAATCAAGTCCTTTTGGCTTTTTGGCGCAAGCGTGAAATCTGTGTGGCTTGCAACAACTTTTGTATCTGTATAATTCCAATAGACAGTAATAGTCACATCTATGCTCTCGTTGCCTATGTTTGAAACAACCATGTCTTCACTGCCGCTCCCTCCCTGCTCGATAATGCCGTAAATTGAAGTGGGGGCAACTTCCAGGAAAGCAGTGCATACGCTGACATAGCTTCCATATGACCTGACCCAGCATTCGTAATTTCCAGGGAATACAGGTATAGACCCTGTCAAATCCGCTTTGGATTCCCCGGTGAAATCGTTTCCATTGACCCTTATGTTTATTGATTTGTTCTGCACAAGCGTATTGTCTGCTTCAACTCCCTCTGGTATTTTTATGGTTATTTTTTTCCTGGCGCCAGGCCCCTGCTGGTAAACAAAGTCGGCAGCCCTGACCAGGTCATTCACAGTATTCCTGGCATCGGTTTCAGCCTTTATGCCCCCTATATCAACAATCTGGGAGCTGGAGAGCGCAACTATCAGCAACAACATTGTCAAAGATGCCGCTAAGATGACTATAAGCTCTACACTAGACTGTCCACGACCCAACAGAACACCAAACCTCTTTCTACTCTTTGTTTTAAATACTTTATCAAAGGCGCACGGGAAAACAAAAAGAAGAAAAAATGGGAAAAAGCCCAAGGACGCCGAACTACTTGCTTGTATATACAGAGTAGCTGCCTGCTTCCGCAACAATGGTAACCGTACCGTTCAAATCAGTCCTGTAAACTTCCGCGCCCCTTAGCCTGAACCTCTCAAGTATTGTGGGGTGCGGCTCAAGGCGGTCTGTTTCCCCAACGCTGATTACTGCAATTTCCGGCTGGATTGCATCTATCAAAAGAAATGAAGATGCCGAGCCTGCACCGTGCTTTCCAACTTTCAGCACTTCACAACCCAGGGGAATGCCGGAGCCAACTTCCGCCTGCTCAATTCCCATTTCAACATCCGATTGGAGGATAACGCAAACTCCTCCGCTGGAAACTTTCAGGGCAACGGCATCAACATCCGGTTCAGTGCCCGCTCTCTGCTTCTGGGGGTTCAAAACAGTAATCTCTATTCCGTTAACAGTTATGCTGTCCCCTGCTTCGGGGTGCTTCAGAGGTATCCCATTGTTGTTTACCAATTCCATGAAATTCTGGAACTCCTGCTCCTGCACGTCATCATTCCCATTTGTCCACGCCTGCTCAACTGGGAACCTCTGCACGACATCCGAAAGCCCCCCGACATGCATGGGGTCCGCATGGGTCGCGACAACTATTTCAACATCCCTAACGCCAAGCGTTGAAAGGTATGATGCAACTTTTCCTTCTGTTTCCTTGCTTCCTGCGTCAACAACCATCTCGAAATTCCCTTTCTTGATAATTATTGCATCCCCGTCTCCCACATCCACAAAATATACGTTCATGGGCTCGTCAGGGGTTTCCAAGTACTCCAGCCCTTCGGCAGTTATCTGGTAATCTCCCTGCTGGCCTGTTTCAATTTCAACGCATTCGTGCGATTCGCATTCATAGCCATCTGCGCAGTCCTCATCCGAACAACACTCGTACTCAATGCACTCGTGCGCCTGTATGTAGCCGCATTCGCACTCAATTATTTCGCACATGTTGTTAACGCACTCCCTGTCAGGTGGGCAGTCTCCATCACTCTGGCACTCCTCCTTGATTTCCTTCACCAGGCATTCATTCTCAACACACTCATACCCTTCCCCGCAATCCTCGTCATTACAGCATTCGTATTCAATGCACTGGTGGTCTTCTATATATCCGCATTCGCACTGAATCGCAGTGCACTCCCCGTCGACACAATGCTCGTCCGGCTGGCAGTCATCGTCAACGCATTCCTCGCCGTTTCCCCCGCCATCCGGAAGAAGCGGGCATCCCGCAAAAAGCAATGAAGCAATAATAAGCAATGAAGCAAGCCATTTCATCAATAATCACCTATTCTTACTTGCCCCCTTCTCTTTTAATCTTTTTCTGCCAAACCCGCAGATTTTCAAAAGAAAGCAGTTGGCGCATTCCGGCTCCCGCGCATGGCATACTTCCCTTCCGTGCCGTATCATGCTAAGGTGAAACTGCATGTATTTTTCTTCCGGCACAATATCCTCAAGCTCATCATGCGCCTTCTCGCGGCTTCTGGTTTCAATAATGCCAAGCCGATTCGCAACCCTGAAAACGTGAGTATCAACCGGAAGCGCGGGAATCCCAAGCGAAAATGAAAGCACTATTGCCGCGGTTTTGGGGCCTATTCCCTGGATGCTTGTAAGCCATTCTCTTGCCTCTTTACTCTCCATCCTTTTCAAATTCCCAAGAGAAAGCTTTTCGTTTCTTTTTACAATCTCCTTAAGCGCGCCCTTGATTCTTTTTGCCTTTATTTTTGGGAGCCCGCCGCTCCTGATGACCTTTGCTATCTTGCTGGCTTTCGCATCCATGAGCTCGTAGTAATCAGAAAACTCATTCTTCAGTTTCGCAAATGCCCTGGATGAATTTGCATCAGTTGTGTTCTGGGAAAGAATAGTGCCAACTACCGCATCAATCGGGTCTCCCTTCCACCCTTTCGGCTTTCCGTAATTTTTCTCAAGAAGCGCAATGGCTTTTTTTGCCTTTTTGGCATCTCCCATGACATTGTAGTGCATGAAATGTTTATATTGCTATCAAAGAAGCATGGGCTTTCTTTCCACTCTTTTCACTTTATGCCCGCGCATTACACCTGCGCACTGCCCAAGATTCCTGTTGTTTATGAACTTTGCATACTTGAATTCCTCTTCAGTGCCAAGCCCTGCGCGGACAAAATTTTCAATCCTCCTGCTTTTCCTCTCATGCCCTTCAAGGAAAAATATCGGCGGCTTTTCCCTTTTCCCATGAAATTTCTTTCCAACCTGCAGCCAAAATCTCATTATTGCGGCATTTGCAAGCCGCAGGTGCTTTTGCACTCCAAAAGCAGTAAGAACCGAGGGCTCAGCAAGGGAAAAATACTTCCTGAATCTTTTTGCCAACACCTCATCCTTAAAACCGTCATTTGAAAAGAATCCTTTTTTCACAAATTCCAAAATCTCCTCTTCTCCTTTTTCATCGCCCATTTTTTCAAAAAGCGCAATCAGCCAGTAAACCCTTTTCGGGCTTTCCCACATGCTGTTGTGCCAGTCCCCGCTTATTATTGGCGCACCCATTTTCATTGCATTGTTGATTTCATCAAGGTGGAAATTGAATGAGTTGTGGTGTATTGACGCGTTGGTAATAACCAAATCAAGGGACTCTGGAAATATATTTTCACCAAGTGCTTCAGTATCCCTTTTTTGTATTGGCCTCACATTCAGGTTGAAAATCGGAAGTCCCATGATTGCGGATACTGCGCATTCAAGCCGTTTGCTGGAAGGGTCAATCAGGTTAAGTATTGAATTGTTCCAGTCCCTTATTCCCGAATCAAGTGCAGATTTCAAAACAGGCAGAATCGTCCCCCCTGCGCCTGCCCCAACATCCGCAATTGAAACCCTTTCCTGCTTCTGCATTAACTCGCCAACAATATTGGCGGATTTGATTGCGATGATGGAATTTAGCTTTGAGTTAACGTCACCAATTCCCGCCTCATGCGCCGCCTCCCCAACAAGCGCATTCACTTCCGCGCCAGAGTCAAGCCATTCTGAAGAATATGCCTTTCTTGACTCATCGTAAATCCATTTCCTGTTTTCAGGAGTAACCTTTATTCCCCAGTTTTTCAAAGAGGACTCATGCACGCGAAGAACACTTCCCGGCAAAACCGGCAGCCCTTCCATTACCTCGGAAATCTCGCCTATTCTTTTTTCAATCGCGCCAATTTCAGAAACTTTTTTCATCTACATCACTTGTTCAAGCCGGCTTTCAAATTTCCTTTTAAGATTTTCAGGTTTTGATAACTTTGCAAGCCTCTTTAGGCCCCTATGGTCAATCGATTCAAGGAAACTTTGGGACTTTTTTCTTTCGGACAAGTAGCTGCTTTGCGAATAAGCAAGACCAACTATTAACAGGCATGCATCCTCTGCAATTGGCTCGGACCTTTTCATGTTGTCAACATTGTAATTCTTCATATTGCCTTCAATATCTCTGCAAATCTCCCTGTTTTTCTTTGGGTCCATTCTCGGAAACTTGTTTTCCTTCAAAAATTCATAAATCTTTTTTTCTGTGTCCAGCCGATAATGCCTTTTCATCATGTAGCAGAGTGCAGCCCTGTACACCCTTATCTCCTTTTTTCTTTCTTCATTTAGCCCTGCAAACATTTTGTTTTCAGGAAAGTCCTCAACCCGCTTGTCAGAATAAATCCTTATCATGCTCTCCCCGATGAATGCGAGAATCCTGAATTCGCCTTCGGTAAAATTTATCCCGTCAAATCCCATATTGCGCTTTATTTTTTCAACGTCTTTTGGGTTTTCTGCGCGCTCACCGCTGACAAACTGGGCCCTTCTTACAACAACTGCCTCCCCCACTCCTTCGATTCCTTTATCTGCATACAAAAGCGCCTCCTGCAATAGAGCGCCGGCATAATCTCCTTTCGACTTCATCTCTCCGATTCTTTCAACTACGTTTGCAACACTCATCTCATTTATCTTTATTGCATCCGAAATGTACTTAGAAAAATATGGAAGCTCTCCATCTGATGCCTGCAGGAAATTTTCAATGCATTTAATTTCTTCGGGGGATGCTTCTGCGAGCCTTTCATATTCTTCCCTGTAATCTTGATTTGCGTCAACCGGCGCGCCAGCCATGTATGCAACTAGGTCTGCGGTTACAATGCCGTCGTTTCTTCCCTCAATTTCATGCGGCTGCCTAACAATGTCATGTAAAATCCCTGCAACTCCTGCAAGCCTTTCTGCAACATCCTTGTTTGCACCCTCTATTCCTGATGGGTTTTTCCGGCAGTAATCCATTGCATTTAGTGCCACCCTCAACATATGGCCCGAATTCTGGGCTGCTTTTCTATTGCCTTCTTTCTCCTGCATCTCGTAAATTTTAAGAACAGAATTTGCAAATTTTCCAAGCATCTTTTTTGCTCCCAAATCCATGTTTGCAAGCGCCTTTACCCCTCTTTTAACATCCGGGGTCTGAGCTTCTTCTTTTCCACCATTAACTCTCATCATAGCTTTAGCATTCATATGAAATCATCTCCCTGTTTGTTTATAGTAGTACTCACCCATCATTTATATATGTTATTATTTATGGTTCATCAAATAAATACACCAAAAGATATAAATACTTTTAATTACATATTTTACCACTTACTAAAGGTGAAAATATGTTCATTCCACACAAGAAAGCAGGCAATTTCAAGGGAGCGATAAAAAAGAAATACAGCCCCCCACTCGAGGAAGGAAATAGGTTCAATATTTACAGGAAGGGGCAGAGGGGCTTCTTCCGCCTTCATTTATCTGACAAAAAAGAGCTGACCTTTCTCAAGCTCTCTTCACAGAGGAAAAGGCAATCCCCATATAGTTTATTTGAGCAGGAGTCGGTGCTAACTTCCATGCAAATGGATGATTTGTGCTACTTTGACAAAATGGTGCCTGATGAGGGTGGAAACACAAGATTCAAGATTTATGTTACTCTGGATGGGTTTAAGGAAATTTCCAACTTCCACGAAGATAAAATGCTATTTTCAAATGATTCCAGAATTTCGGATGTATTCCTTCCGTTCATCCAGTATTTTTACATCACTGCAGGCCAGTTCCTGCCAATGCTTGATGATATTGAAAAGGAAAAGAGGTTCAGCAACGGTTCGGAAGAGCATGAAACTGCGAAAAGAGCTCTTGATTTCCTTAACCAAATAATGGGAGTTGTCGACTGGGCAATGGATTCCGGAGAAATAGTTGACGGGGAAGCGGGCACATTTGCTGCCAGCTTCAAAATAACCCTATTGCGCGATACTCCGCCGCCAGAGCCGGAAAGGAATTTCGAGCTTGTAACTTCAGGGGAAAAGAAGCTTCCTGAACCAGAAAAAAATAAAGATTGAAGGGAGATGGTACACCAAGACGGCTCCACCTCACCTCCCACTGCCTGCAAGCGCAAGCTTTTCACTTATTAATGAAAAATGTTTATTAACCCTGCTTTTCCCCCCGTAAATTTCACCTCTTGCGCCCTATTCACACCAACATTTTTAAACCGAATAATTTTCTCCGCCTGAAATCCCTGGCTCACATTTTTATAATTAAACAATCAATTCCCAACCATGCCTGATTCAATGAAAGGGGCGGTTGACGAGGTTATAGGCCTGGTTGCAGTGCTGATTGCGATGCTTCTCATAACAATGTTCATTTTCTCGGCAATAATCTCCCAGGAAACCACCCAGGGAACGGTGGCAAAAGAAGCCCACACCTACAACACCGTTTCCCTCGGCTATATGTCATTCCTCTCCTCTCACGAGCAAAAGACAAACAAGACGTATGCCCAGCTTTTGGGAGATGCAGTCTATTATGAGGAAAAAGACCTGGTTTACGGAGAGGGAAAGGAAATAGACGTTTCTGAAGAAACAGAGATTTTGCTTGACAGGATGATGGGGGAGGGAAAGTATTTTTTCACAATTGAGACAAATGAAAGCAGCATTGCGATTGGAAACTCAACAATACAATCTGAATTCAAAACAGCATATGACAGCACAATACCCCTGCCCGCGGAGGGCAAATTCGCGGAGGCAACTCTGGTGATAGGATGAGTATGCACAAGGTTTTTGCTCTGATTTCAAAATTCCATTTGCCCAAAGGCCGCAAGAGAGGGTTTTCGCCAATAACAATCCTCTTCATTGCAGCGGCAATAGCAATAGTCCTTGTCGCATTCATGAGCTTCCAAATCCAGTCATCTTCAATAACCCCTAGTGCGAGGATACACAGCTCGGAAGTTGAGCGCGGAATTAGGGAGGCAAAATTCCTCTCCACCCAGATGGCAATCCGCTCTTCTGAATTATCCACCAATGAACTTGGCTCTGCAGGCGGCTCATCGAACGGAAGGTATTGGCAGTGCAATTCCCTTTACCCCTCCAATAAGACGGCACTTGAAATTTCCTTCTGCGACGACTCCGCAAGGATTTACCAAAAATTCTTTCAGCTTTCGGGAAGCCCTCCCTACTGCCTCCTACCAGAGCAGGATGGCAACAACTCATTTTCAATTCTTTTGGAGGGCCAGGAACTTTCCTACTCCGATGCAGGCATCTACACCAGTCAATCAAGCCCCTACCATGTGCATATTAAAAACAACCGCTATTTCCACATAGCGGAAAAAATGCGCGAATGGGCACTCCAAAACTCGCTTGACGAGCTTGTAACCTCGGAACTTTCCAAACCCTGCCAGATGAGGCAGTGCTCATGCATTGTTGAGGAAGGAAATGTGCTAAGTAATTCACTTACTGAAAAGCTGCTCATAACAAACGACTCACTAAACCAGCTTATTGAAGAATCGGTTTTCCAGCTCTCCAGCTCCTTTGAAAACGAAAACATAACCTGCACATATGAAATAAAAAAAATGAACATAACAAACACCAATGAAACAGCAACAGAGCAAATTCGTGGCTGCTCGTGCGGGAACCCGGAAACAAACAACATGACAAATTGGGAAGAGCTGAACGGGGAGGATGTTGATGAGCCGGAATGCGAATATGATTATTCCTCCCTTCCCCTCCAATGCGCCCCGTTCCTCTCAGTTTCACTTTACGACTCAAACAAAACTTACCTTAAGGAATTCTCCCGCGGAATAGGCCCGCTTGTGCAGAGGTGCTCCTTTAACCGAAAAGGGTGCGCATTAAATTCCAATGCAACTGTAATTTCAAACAGCACTCTAAGCGAGCAGGAGGAAAACTCCACAATCGAATTCGTTCACAAAGGGGGAGTGGCAATTGTAGAAGAGCCATTTTATGAAACTCTTGCAATCCGGCTAGAAGGCGAAAAAATATTCTCCCAGCACCCGGAAAACTCATCTATTGGCACCAGCCACTTCCTTTACGGAGACGGCATTTTCATCTCCCTCCCTTCATCGCTTAATGCAAACAATTCCCGCGAATACTCCGAGCTTGCCCTTTCCATAATCAACTCCGAGCTTATTGGACAGCTTGAAGAAGAGCCCTGCCCAATCTCCTCTACTTTCACGATGCCCCACTCTGAAAAAACACTTTACTCAATGGACCATGCAATGCATGCAATGCATGACAGAATTGCAGTTTCAAGGCATGTGGAAATGGATTTTGCAGTAACCTGCACTGATGAGCTCAACTACATTTCCTCTGAGGAAGGCATAATCCCCCTTGAATTCACAATAAACCTATACATCAACAAGAAAAAGGACTGCCCTTTGCCTGAAATCTGCCCTGATTTGAATATATGTGAGGGCTAGTAGTGCAATAAGTAGTGAAAAGGTTGTTTGTTTTTTGGAAAAAGGTTCTCAAGGGTATCCACTTCCCAGTACCTACAAGAAAATCAAAATCCCCTGAGTTGCCTTTTTAAATGTAATTTTTGTACCTATTTATGTGTGGAGCTATACCTCTGGCGGATGAAAATTCGATATGTTTAAATAGCGTGAAAACCATATCTTAGCCTGTGTGGGCTTTGTAAAAAGTGTGGATATCATGTCTGACATAAAAAAACTATATTTGCTGCCGGCAATTGCTGTCTTCATATTTTTGCTTGCGGGGTGTCCGCAAACCGACACAATGGCCGGACTTCTCACTGCAGAGCTGGTTTACGATGACCCTGCCGATCCAATAACTGAATGCGGAAATATTACTGCACAGGGAACTTTCACCCTCAACCAGGACATTACGGCGGATTATAACAAAACATGCATAAGGATAGCTTCCGACAATGTTACGCTTGACTGCGACGGATTCTCGATAATAGGAAACGAAACAGG
>CAYTXD010000006.1:9697-14172 GCA_964441305.1 Microcaldota archaeon | reverse complement strand
CAACAATTGATGTCCCCTTTTTGGGAATGCTTTCCGCCACCTCCTGCCAATCCCTTCCCAAATGAATATGTATCTTCTCTTTCCCCTTCTTTATTGTGAAATGCCCGTTGGCAAGCTTGTATGGCTGCCCCATCTCCACAAGCATGTCCCTTATCCTCCTTTTCAAAACCGCATTCTCAATGCTGTTCCCGTTCAGCCACCCGACATCCGCATAATACTCTCCGTAATTCGCAACCTTGCCCGATTTCACCAGCTTTTCCAGCGCCTCGCTCAGGTTTGATTCGGTGGCAACAACATCCATTCCCTTTCTGAGCATATACTTCCTCAAACCCTTCCCAATCTCCCCTATATTCAAGGGAGTATCCTTCCACTTGTAATTCCTTTCCGTTTCATCAAGCACCCTGAGAAGCTCCCCCTCCCCTATTTCAACAACCGGCGCCTTCTCATCAGGTATTTCAGGTATGCTCAACGTATAGCTCCTCCTGTCCTTTGCCCTGAAAAAAACAAACATGCCGATGAAAAACAAAAGAGCGGGCACTCCAAACTTCAGGTAAAACGAAGTAATTGAATTGTCCGCAACCTCGTATTCAAGCTGCGTTTCGTACCCCTCATACTCAAAATCAAAAACATGGCTTCCCTCCGGAATATCAACCCTCACATCAAATTTCCCATCAACAATATTTTCCTCCACCCTGTTATTCCCTCCATCAACCCCAATCAGCACATCCCCCCTTTCCACCGGCCTCCCATCCTCCTTTATGCTAAACTCTATTACCGAGTCCTCCATTTTCAGGGGAACTATCTCCAGCCCCTTGACGTGCAGGTACGCCTGCGCAAGCTTCCTGCTCCCGCTTTCAACGGAAATCAGGTAATCCCCTGCACTCAGGTTCTGCCCTATTCTATACTCCGAAACCCAAACTTCAGCAAGCACTATATTGTCCAAAAGCCTTTCCATAATCTGCACATTATTCTCGTAAATTCTCAGGTAAATCGGAATCTTCCTTTTGCTCTCCCCATCCCCCTCAACTTCCAGCAGGTACGTAATCTCATCTTTGGGAAAAATGCTCCTGTCCCCCAGAAGCTTTCCCTCACCTCCTTCCAGGGAAGCTCTGTTTATTATTCCTTTTTCCGAGCAGTTAACACCCTGGATTTCATAAACAACTCTCGCATATTCCGGCCTGCCGCTGCTCATTGAACTGAAAACCGTTGCCTGCACTGTTCCAGATTCAGGTGAAATTTCCTTTTCACCCTCCCCGAGGTATTTCTGCCAACCCGAATTGATTATTGTGCCCCCTGCCTGCTCCGCAGCATCCTCGGGCCTGCTGAAAGAGTTAAGCGTCCTGGGAATAATGTAGGTAAACCCTTCAGAATACGAAATGGAATATCCTTCCTTGCCCCTCTTCTCAATTTCAATTCCCTTTCTCTCATACTGGGGAAGGTTGGACATTTCAACTATTCTCTCTTCATTATTCTCTATCGACCCGTCCTCGTTAATAACATATTCCAAATCCCTTGCCAAGGCGATAACGACATTTCCCCTTTCCATTATCCCTTTCCATTTTTCCATCCTTCCAATTTCAGAAGGAAGTATCCCTGTGGGGACAACAATTATTGAGTTGCTCAAATTCCCAACCCTGCCAATTCCCACGGAATCAATACCGATTGAATACTCCCCAAGCATACCCCCAAGGGCGCTTTTGAACTCCGATTCCGAACTCTTTTCAATTCCCTCGTGCCTTAAGTAATAAACCCTTCTCAGGGGCGGGTGTTCGAATGAGAGCAGCTTGAAGCTTGCATTCTCCGCGCCCGACTGCTTCAGAACCAATGTTGCATATGTTACATGCTCCTCCCCGTAATTGGCAACTCCCATTTCGGGTGCGGTAACTTTTGCATTGAACTCCCCATATTCCTTCTCAACGCCCTCCTTTACCGCCGATTTCAAAAGAGAAATGGAAAAGAAAACCCCAAAAGTAACTATAATAATAAGAATGAACACTTTGGCATACAGCGGAATCTTCAACAATCCACCTCCCGCCTAACTACTGCTTTCTTCCTTTTTATAACTTCCCCATGCCGCCTGGGCGCTTCTCAAGCATATTTCCCAGACCAGGAATCCCGTATTTTTCAAAAGTAAACGCCCTGTAAGCAAAAACCAGGGGCAGAATAAAATATGCGACAATCAGGTACGCAGGCACCAGCAGGCCCGCAATGCTGTTCAAAATTCCCAGCACCGCAAGCACTCCAACAAGCAAAAGGAGAATCACAAAATTAACAACCCAGTAGGCAATCGCCTGCAATGCATGCAGCTTAAGGTAGCTCCCACCTATAAAATAAAGGGCTATTGAAACAATCACCTGCAAGCCCGCAAGCGGAAGGTAGCATACTGCTGAAAGAAAATTCTTGTGCCCGCTTGCTACTGACCCAATTTTTCCTGCTTTCATAATTGTTAATCTCAAATAAACCTTTTTTATCCTTTTGCTCCATATAATCTGGGTGGTATTCCATGAATTTTGCTAAAAAAACAAATATCTTACTTATATTATTGCTCTTTACAGGGATATGCTTCTCTGCTTGGACAACTTACCAGTATGACAATTACAGGACAGGATATTTTGCATCCGCGGGATTGACTGAACAGCCCGCACTTGCATGGTCCGCAGGGTCATGCAGCATTTCATCAATAGTCACCGGAGAGCTTAACTCCTCTGCTGACGGGCTTGAAGTAGTGTATGCAAGCAATTGCGACGGAGCTTATAATGTGATAGCACTCAACTCAAGCGGAGGATTGGAATGGAGCACCGGGCTTGACGACAACATTTACGATATTGCAATAGCGGATTTCAACTCCACTTCTTCTGGAAACGAGGTAATCGCCTCTTCCGATTCCGCAGGAATATACATACTTGCAAACAACGGAACAATTCTCGCCAACCACCCACCCACCTCCGGAAATGCAAGGTCAAAAATACTTGTTGACAGCGGAACAGTTTATTACGGCGACTCAGCCAACGTTTCCTACCTTACAGAATCCACCCAGGGAAACTATGAAGTAAACTCACAAGTAACAAACCTCTCACTCTACGAAGGCCAGCTCATTGTTGTTGCAGAAGACAACGTAACCTCCCTTGACGCTTCGGCATTTACAAAGAACTGGAACTACACCCTTTCAGAAGGGGCGGGAGGATATGTTGCAGTAGGAGAAATAAACTCCTCCTCTTCAGGAAGCGAAATACTTGTTTCAGACGGAAAAAACCTCCTCGCATTCTCCTCTTCCGGAACACTGCTCTGGAACCAGGAGCCGGCAGGAAATCTTGCAACAATACAGGGAATAGCGCTTGCAGAGCTCAACAGCTCATCCGAGGGAAAGGAGATAATGATAACTGTTGATAATGATGAATTAGACACTGCATACCTCCAGCACCTTGACAACAGCGGGAACCTTCTTTGGCAGATTCAGGTGACACCCTCCACCGGCACTTCAACCGTTTCCGAGCCATTCATTTCAAGCAACGGAATCGTCCATGCCCTGACTTACCATGGGGAACTAGCTCACACTTTCTATGCAGTTGATTACTCAACCGCATCCGCCTCATGGACTTACAACGCTATCGGCTACTTTGCAATAGCAAGCGACATCAATGAAGACGGCACAATGGAATACATCATTGAAAACCATGATGACAATCAACTGGATGTTCTTGCCCTAACACCAATAATGGGCTCGGTTACAGTCTCACCCTCCAACCCTGACCCAGGGCAAAATTTCACAGTAAGCATGCCAGTAAACTCATTCCCAGGCGCTTCTGCAGTTGACGAAGTGTACGTTGAGATAAACGGCTCAACCTACTACCTTTACAGCGGAAGCGACTACTCAAACGACTCAATAACAGCGCCAAACGAGTCGGGAACATACACAATGACAATCACCTCTGTTGATGATGACGGCAATTCCCAGGAAACAACAATCTCCCTTGGGGTGGGAATTGAGGAAAGCACGCCAGTTGACAACTCCGCAACGGAAGACCCGGAACTTTCAATTTCAATACGCGGGGAGGACTGTGTTGGGGAGGAAGTAACAGTAAGGGTAAGCTCCGAAGGAAACGAGGTAAGCGGTGCGGACGTGCTCGTTTACTACACAGAGGGAGGCGCATACGACCGCCTTTTGAGGGAGGACACTGACAGCGACGGGGAAGTTAAATTTACCCCTGAGAACGAAGGCCAGTACACGGCAAAGGCAAAGAAAAGCGGATACGATGACGACATGGAGGACTTTGATATAGAGCTGTGCGTTGAATGCACTGAAAACTCTGACTGCTCCAAAAGCGAAGCATGTGTTGAAAACGAGTGCGTTTCAATTTTGGGAGACTGCGGCTATGCATCAGACCATGTATGGCACCCGTATGAATGCTGCGGGGATGATGACTGCCCAAGCGATTCAGTTTGCAAAAACAATGAATGCGAAAAACTAACAGGTG
>CAYTXD010000006.1:0-9597 GCA_964441305.1 Microcaldota archaeon | reverse complement strand
AATGCGGCTATGCAGAAAACCACGAATGGTTTGAATACGAATGCTGTGAAAACTCGGACTGCGCGGATGACGAGAAATGCGAGCAGAACGAATGCACTCCAGTAACCGGCGAATGCGGCTATGCAGAAAACCACGAATGGTTTGAATACGAATGCTGTGAAAACTCTGACTGCGCGGATGATGAGGGATGCATTGAAAACGAATGCGTTGCAGTTGAGCAGGAATGCGAGTACGAATGCTGCGCAAATTCCGACTGCGCGCAGGGGGAAGTCTGCCAGAACAATGAATGCATTCCCCAAAACCAGAACAACACAGGAAGCGGAAGCATGGACGGCTTCCTTTCCCAGCCAGGGCAGGAAGGCGGGATAATTGAAGGCATTTTGGGAGGAATTTTAGATTTCTTCCTTGGCCTTTTCGGAGGTTAATTAGAAGCCTAATTGTAGAGTAGTCGAATTTTTGTCCTAATTTGTTAGTCGAGTTTATGTCCGCTTTCAACCCACCTATTTGCGGTGGGAAATATGGTGAAAGCGATGGACATAAGAATCAAGGCGGTTGTTTTTTACTCTGAGGGAACCAAGACTGCGGCGGAACTCGGTAAGCTGTATGGTTTTTCCGAGCGCAGCCTGAGAAGATGGAACAGGAGCTTCAAGGACAAGGGAATTGACGGCCTGAAGCCTGCAAAGACCGGACCAAGGGAAGCTTATGGCAGGACCAAGCAGACTCTGATAAATAGGATAATCAGCATCAAAGGCAAATACCCTGCGTGGGGCGCAAGGAGAATCAAATACCAGTTCAACATTCCCCTGCACTGGACAACAGTGCATAAAATACTCAGAAAGAACGGTCTCCTTTTCAGGATCAAGGCAAAGCCCCAGCCCTGCAAAAGATTCCAGAGAAAGCATGTCGATTCAATGTGGCAGGGCGATACCTTCCAGTTCAGGATTCACGGCGTAGGGAAGGTCTATGTCACTGGCTTTACTGATGACTGTTCAAGGTTCAGGGTCAGATCAAAGGCATACCTGCGGAAAGGCAAGGAGGAGGCAACAAACTGCCTGCGGTGGGCACTCAGAAATGGCAGGAAGCCCAGGCAGATCTATCTGGACAACGGAACGCAGTTCATCTCCAGAATGTTCAAGGAAGAGGCTGCAAAGCACAAAACCAGGCTGATTTTTGGCAGGCCCTACCATCCAAGGGGCAGAGGCAAAATAGAGGCGTATCATAAAGTTCTTTACAGGGAGCTGATTTCCCTCCAGAGGTTCAGCTCCCTCTCGCACTTCAGGAAGGAACTTTGGAAATTTGACCAGAGATACAACAATTGGAGGAAGCAGGAGATACTTGGCTGGAGAACCCCAGCCAGCGTTTACCGCAACAAAAGGTATTTCAATAAGCAGGTTCATAAGCTCAAAAAGCGGACAAAAATTCCGCTAACAAAAGCGGACAGAAATTAAGCTACGGTACACCTAATGCATCCTGCGGGCACAGGTTTCCGCAAAACCACCTTCCCCTGAAAATGCCAGCTAAAAGAAGCCAAGCAAAAACAACAAGCATTGGCTGCCATATCCCAAACACAAAAACAGTTACCAGTAGCACTGAATTGTTATTTTTTGCATAATATCTCCCTTATTCGCCTGCAGAAAACTTTTCCATTTCCCCTCTTATATCCCTTTCCTTCGGGCTTAAGACAACAGTCCTTCCATTTCTCCTTATTACGGGATACCTGTTTCCATTGGGGTCTACCAGTTCGCATTCCGCGCCCTCAGGCACATTATGCTCATTAAAGAAATCATTCTCAGAAATCATCAGCTCCACCTGCCTTCCAGTGAAAGGAATAAAGCCGATTTTTTTTGCCTTGCTTGGGGAGACTTCAAGCGCCGCGACTATGCCCTTTACATCCCCAAGCTTTCCCCAGGCACTGGCAGAAAGGGTGTTCGATACATTCGCATACTGGCTAACGATTATAGGATATTTTTCCGCAAGACAAAGCTCAGACACCATGAATGCATAAGGGCCCGCGTCCGCAAGCTCCTTCATTTTCTTTTCAACACTCTCCATCTCCTCATCAAAAATTACCCTTGGAGTCCGTATTGCAAATCCTCCTGCGGTTCCCCCCGATTTTGCAATCCCCTCCTCCGCCCTTTCCCAGGGGACAACAAAAAGAGAGCCTTTCGGGACGGAAAAGTCCTTCCAACCCCTGTCCATGTAAACAAGCTTTGGCACTGGCGAATAATTGAAAAAATTCCCTTCAATTTCCCATTCCCTGCTCTCCCTTATCTTCTCTTCCCCTACTTTCCCAAGAAACTCATCCTCAAACTTGGCCTGCGCGACCTTGTTGAGCGAATTCCCTTTTGAAAGGCTCTTTATTTTCAGCACGCACTCCCTGCTTGACTCCCTGACTTCCTTTCCATTTTCATACATTCGGTGTATTTTCATTACCTTTCCGGAACCGCTGCTCCTGACGCTGTCTCCAATCCTAAGCTTTGAGGAAAGCTTCACAATTGCTCCCGCCTTTGTTGTCTTTACCACCTTCCCAACCCTCTTTCCTGCAAACTCGCTTCTTTTCGGGTTCAGCAACCCGTTCCTCCCGGCATCTGAAAAAAGGTACCCTCCAGTATAACCTCTGGAAGTAAATTTCGACAAATCCACATTCTCGCCTGTGTCAATCGCCTTTCTGTATGCCTTTACAACAGACCCGACATATTCTGCGCCTTTCAGCCGTCCTTCAATTTTTATGCAGTCAATTCCCGCCTTTTTTATTTCCGGAATCTTTCCAGCCAAATTCAGGTCCTTTGTGCTTGTCAAATAGCCCTCTTTCACCTGTTTCCCATTGCAAAACAGCTTGAAGGGGAGCCTGCACATTTGGGCACACGCCCCCCTGTTTGCGCTCCTTTTTGACTGCACAAAGCTGAACAGGCACTTGCCGGAATAGGAGTAGCAGAGCGCGCCATGGGCAAAAACCTCCACCCCCATTCCTGAATTTTCCTTTATTTTTTTTGCCTGTTCAGCAGAAAGCTCGCGCGCAAGAACCGCCCTTTCAAAGCCAAGCCCCTTCAATATTTTTGCAGTTTTTGAATTGTGCAAAGACATCTGCGTGCTTGCATGGAGCTCTGCTTCAGTCGCAACCTCCTGCACAATCCTTGCAACCCCCAAATCCTGCACAATAAATGCATCTGCCCCAAACTCATAAATCTCCTTAACATAATTCTTGATTTTCCTAAGCTCTTCTTCCTGCGCAAGAATATTGAGGGTTATGCAGCTTTTCACCCCCTCCTTTCTGCAGTAGGCAATTGCTTTTGCAAGCTCATCCTGAGAAAAATTCCTCCCCCTCATCCTTGCATTCCAAAAAGCGCCCATGTACACCGCATCTGCTCCCGCTTCCACTGCCGCGCGGAGGGATGCAGGGCTTCCAGCCGGGGCTAACAATTCTAAACTCATGGGAAAATTATGGCTTAAGTGG
Organism: Microcaldota archaeon; assembly: GCA_964441305.1. Classification (GTDB taxonomy): domain Archaea; phylum Micrarchaeota; class Micrarchaeia; order Anstonellales; family CAYTXD01; genus CAYTXD01. The sequence continues at coordinate 6,143 of CAYTXD010000006.1, read as the reverse complement.
TTTAAATATAATTGTATTATTCAATCCATACTAATATAATGTTTGAAAAAGAATCCCTGCTACTAAAAAAACTAGTGCAATTATTCCTAATATCTCAAGGTATTTTTTGAGTTTTTCTCTGTGCGCTTCGCTTGGCTGCATCAAAAATTTTTCGGGCTCTATCCTGGTTTTCCTACCGCCAATTTTCAGCTTTTTCCAATCAAGCTCAACATTCACATCGTGTTCATGAGGTTCATGTTCCCAACACATAAGTTCCCTACACACCCTGCATTTTCTTGGCCTTCCTTGTCTTGTTTTTCCACATACTGAGCAGACCCAACCGTATTCCTGCCCAGTATTTACTATAAACTCTTTATTCTCGGAATAAGTGGTTATGTAATCAGGAGACTCCTGATAATCTGACTTCTTTTTCTTTGATTTTTTCTTTCTTGACATGTCCCCACAAAATGTTCATCGCTTTCGCGAATAAAAACCTGCCTATGCGAATTATATCCCAAAATAAATTAGGAAACGAATTGTCAGTTTGTTTTCAGAGTAAATTTTCCAACTAGCCTACAACTGGGCTTCTGTAAGCCGAAATCAGAAGGTTGGCAGTCTCTCTCTTTTTGGGGTTTTCAAACCTGAGCAAATACTTGTTATTTTTTTCCATAACTAGGTTGCAGAGCATACTTTTGAGTTCTTCTTGCTTTATCTTCCTTCCGAAAAGCTTGGATAACTCATGGCTTGCATCAAGCATCTCAACTCCGACCAGTGAGCCGGATTGCGAGAAATCGACTATAATATGCTCAGTAAGCTCCATCGATTCGTATGCTTTTTTTGAGCTAATATTAATTGAAATTGCATCTGCTTCAGGGTCATATTTTATTTTTTTCACCCTATCACCTTTTCTTCATATGCTCACATAGCTTCTTTTGTAGGTCTTTCTTAACCCTTAAAAGGGTTATCAACCGTATTTGGCTGTTTATACAAACCACATAAGTCCTATAAATACCCTTTCTTATCTCGTAATATAACCTGAACTTTCTTTCATCCTGAAATTCGGAATGTTCCTCAAAAACATATGCAGGCATTATCCTAATATCTTCTTCAAAAATATTTATCCTGAATTTTTCCAAGCTGTACTTAAAATGCCTTTTTTTAGCCTGATGGAATGAGTGCCTAGTATATACTATCTCCCTTTTCTTTGTTTTAAGAATTTTCTTGAAATCGGTTGCTTTGATATGTTTTAGCATCTATATTCCTGGAAATGAACGTATTAGAGGATATATAAACATTGGCATATTTCCCATCCAACTATAAAAACAAAAAAAGCGCCGAGGGTGGGCTCAGAGCCAATTGGTTCAGGTACTTAGAATTTATAATATAGCGTAAGCGAGGTGAAAAGAATGGAAGATGAAATACCTAGATATGTTGATCCTGCTGACAAAGACCCTGCTGATGAAGAATACCCAGATGAAGAAGAGGAAGAGGAGGAAGAAGAGGAGACTGCTGAGAAGCCACCAATAAAGAATGAATCTAAGACACCTGAAGTTAAGGAGAAAGATATTGTTTCAGAAACAAAGAAACCAATTATCGGAAATAAATCAAAAGAAGATGTGAGAAATAAATTAGAAACAAAAGATACCATACGATTATTTCATGACGATGAACTCCATATCTATATTATTTTAAGTATTTCAGGATTGGAGACCCTGAAGTTATATTTATTCGAATACCTCGTTTCGTATATAACGAAATTCAACTAAATCCTCAAAAGGGGCCTGTATTGTCCATTTAGAATCTAATAGGTAATTGCTATCTCTTTCTCATGAACAATTCTATTCATAGTAAATCAAAGATTCTGCATTTATCTAGCATTTATCGACATTTGTTTGATAAAAGACGTGCGATTGCAGAAGTGATTTGTAAAGAAATAAATTTGGGGTTGATTAGATGTTGCCAATATCGCTTGGAAGATATGGAAGAGTTACTTTAGTACAGAAGCAAGAACAAGACGCATTGAAGATTTCTCAAATAATGAAAGATGTAGGTAATGGAATCTCTCTCATAAAATTAATCAAGAAGTTAGAGTACAAACCTTCTGGAAATATATATGCAAGAATAGCCACAATCATGGCATATTTAAGCAGGGGAATTTTGTTAAGATCAAAACCATATACGATAGGAAAAAAAAGAGAAGAACAATATTCTATTATGGATGGAAAGATGTAGATAACTTTTTTGAAAAAGCAACAACAGCAAGAAGCAGGGCAGGTAAGATTGTTGTTCATTCTAAGTATAAGCTAACAACTTCAAAAGGAGTCCAGTGAAAATAGCTAAGCGAACTGAACTAGATAAAAAAGAAGAATTGCCATTCATTGTAGGATTACTTATCAGAGTCCGACAACAAGGGCATGATACAATCGACTCTCTTATTTCTGCCTCTGAAAAAGATAAAGAAACTGTTAACGAAGGTATCACATGGATGATTAGGAAAGGTTATTGGAAGGTGGTTTAACCATGAAATATCATATCAATAATAATCATGAAACATCAATAATTCTAGAATATCTCCTTGTGCTCACAAACTCTTGCCCAAATCCCATACATAAATACTCACTAATAGTGAGCCTGAGAGCTAAACCCCAAAGCCCCTATTTTTCTAGTAATGGGGCTTGTTTGAAATAAAATATAGTAAAAAATGAAAAGTAGGGATAAAAGAGGTGATTTGTGTGCCCACAAAACGTAAGACAAAGTCAATACAGTGAAGTTATATTACAAAAGAGAAGAGCATGTTCCTCTGAAACACAGAGCAGAACAAGCAGGTTTTGACACTGTATCCCTATACTTAAATAGAGTTTGGAAGATGATAGAGCGATGGTGCTTGAAAGGAAAATGATTGAGATAAAGAAGATAATCAGAATAATGAATGAAAACAAGATTACGATTCAAGATATTACTGAACATAGAGCAATATTGAAGTAGTGGTCGTTTATTTGGTAGAAGATTTCTTGAAGTATGTTTTATTTTTTATTGCCTTCATTACTTCAATTCCTCTTTTTTCTGCCCATTTTAAAGTTTCAATAAATTCTTTCAATTTTCTTTCAGTTTTTATTGGTAGGTGATAAGAACGAATACAAACACCATCAAATGGACCCCCTGCGTTGATAGTCATATTTTTCTTTCCTTTCATAGTAATCTTTTTCTCTTCTTTTTTCATCGCTTTAAGTTCTTTATATCTCTTCCAATTTTCTTCATATGCTTGGATATATGGAGTGAGATCATTAGGATTAATGATAATTCGATCTCCATTATATCTCATATCTGGACCAGGTAGATACAATTCAATGTGCCACCCTAGATTACTTGCCTTTAGTTCACCTCTGTATCTATCATACTCTGGAAATCTTTTTCTCTTTTCAAAATAAGGTAATTCAATTGAAACAATGTGAGAAGGAGGCTGTCTTTTGTGAATAACCCAAATGACTATTCCAATTAATACGATTAAAACGCAACAAATCGTGTCCCCCGTTGAATTAGTGGGCGAACTTGCAGAGAAAGCTAAGTTGATTAATACCAAACAAAATACTAGTAATACGAGACTTATCATTTTTTTCATCTAACCCACTATTTTCTGTTACTTGCGAGGAATATAAGTTTAACTGATACTTTAGAAGTCTAGATTTCTTTATGCATATTTCTTAGAAATTGCTTGAGCAGTGGCTAAGATTAAACCTGCTACTATCCCACCCATGATCGAGATATATGTGTTGGAAACTGCTTCAGTGTCTGGAAGAAGGCCAAATATAACTAATATCAAAAAGATTAACGGAACACTAACCAATGCGAACAGAGTAATCATGATAAAAAGATTTTTTTCTCTTTTTTGTTTTGTTTCTACCATAATCACACCTTATCGAGTTTCTTGAATGTAATGCAATCTTCTTCTGCCAATGAATCTTTACCTAACTCTTCATATGCGCGATAGCGATTGAAATAAGCAAGTTTAAAGTTGGGATCCAGTTCTATTACCTCACTCAAATCCCCGACAGCAAAAGCAGCCTTTCCAATCTCTAAGTAAGATATACCTCTAAGAAAATATGCATCTACATTTTTGGAGTCAATTTCAATGGCACCAGAAGCATCATCAATTGCTTTATCATATTCTTTGATAACAAAATAAACCTTTCCTCTCCCCACAAATGAATCTACTTTTTTGTAATTTAGTTTTATTGATTTTGTAAAATCTTCAATTGCTTCCTTATATTTTTCTAAGTTATGAAATGCTCTCGCTCGGTTGTGATATGACGCCTTCAAATTAGTATCTATATTAATAGCATTGGTAAAATCTTCAATTGCTTTTTGATATGTAACATTGCTTATAGGCTGAACCCGACCATTGAAATAAATTACACCTCTGTTATAGTAAGCTAATGCACTATATTTACTTGGTTTTTCAAGTCTCTCATACATCATGATGGCTACATTATAATCATCAAATGATTGTTTGTATTTCTTCTCATTTGAATAAGCAACTCCTCGATTATAATATGCATCAGGATGAGGATAAATATCAATTGCATTGGTGAATAATTCGATTGCCTTTCTACTATCGCCTTTGTTTAATTTTTCAACTCCCTTGTTGTAGAATTGTAAATATTTTTTTTCTATTTCCTTAGTGAGTTTAGGAGGTTCTTTTATGTCTTGAACTTCAATACCGACCGAATTAAGGATATTTTTGATAATGCTCATATACAACACTTCGAACACAGTTAGTCTTCTTTTGAAGTATATAAATCTGTGTTAACAAAAATTCTGAATACCCTAAGGGATTTGAACATCTTAAACCAAATGTTCCAGATGTAATGGAGAAAGACACCAGCCAAGTGTTCAGGGAACATGGGATATACAAACTAATTGATTTTGCTCTTGAAACAAGATTCAAAGCATACATTACTGCAAGTTGGGAAGCAGGACTTAGAGTTGAAGAGTGTTTAGGCTTGATCAAAAAAGAAATAGTAAAAGAGAAAACAGGATGGCGTTTACACGTCGATGGAAAGACAGGTAAGAGACAACCACTTATAGTAGATGAGAAAGGTTGGTTAGAAGAAAGAATGAAACAAGTAAAAAATTGGAGTGATGATAAATTCATATTTTCTGAAAATGGTAAAGTACCTTGCTACCGTTCTTATATCAAGATGCTTAAGAGAACTGCCGTAAGAGCAGGTTTCAAAGACAAACCAATATATCCTCATCTATTGAGGCATAGTAGGATTACACATTGTGCTAAGTTAGGTTGGAGTGAAAGCCAACTCAATGCCTTCTTCGGATGGGAGCATGGCTCTGACATGGCAGGTACTTACATTCATATGGATGCAAGAAGTTGTGATAATAAAGTATTAGAAGTTCCAAAAAGTGAACTTGAAACACCATCACCAAAAAAATTAGAAGCAGTGTTGATAGATATGTTAAAGCACAAAACAGAATTTAAGCAAATAATAAAGGAGATGATACAGGATGAGTCATGAACTCAGTACCTGTACCATCTGTATCAGCGCCGAGGGTGGGAGTTTCAAAACCCCTTTCTTTTTGGGATAGAACACTTTTTCTTTCGGGAAAGAAAAAGGGTCTTTTGAACCCACAAGGGCGGTTGCCCAACAGATTAGCAGTCTGCCGCACTACCAGGTTATGCGACCTCAGCACATTCTCTTTTCACTCTGGTTTGAATTTTATTGCACGTTAAAGTTTAAATTAGTTTAATGGGCAGGCGTCCTGAAATTGCTGACCAAAATGCCTGAAAGGTAATTCAAGCCTCTGCTCCGCCCTGTAATCTTACAAGCACGCAGCACAGAACTTATGGCTGCTCCTTCCGGCCTGACCAAGTTCATTCAGCGATACGTCCCGCAAGGCAGGGCATCGACGCTTTGGCCTGAGCCTTGCAAACATATGGGCAACGCCTCCAGATTTCAGCCCTGCTCAAAGGGGATGCGCAGAAATGAGGGACCCCTAGCCCCCCGGCTTAGCCTGCCCACATTTATTTGACCATCTATTATTTAAATACCTTCTCGATAATATTCTCGAGGTGTATGTATGTCACTTGACAATCTTGTAAGCCAGGCAAAACAGGGAACTTCCCAAAACCCTTCTTCAGGAAGTGAGGATTT
>CAYTXD010000005.1:0-14939 GCA_964441305.1 Microcaldota archaeon | reverse complement strand
GTGTAGAATATTGTTCCATATATGTGCCATACCACGAAACTTCAGGAGATGGAGTAAACTTCCAAATAAGTGACAAGAAAATGAGATTTTGGGTTTTTGATGTGATGGGAAAGGATTTGCCTGCGGCATTGGTTGCAACACTGCTAAATTCGCATCTGTTAAGTATGGGTGAAAAAGAATTTGTGGAAGTTGCTCCTGCAATTGCCGAAAGAACAGAAAAAGAATTAACGCTTGAGGTTTCTTTTTTTGTATGTACAATAGTGGGAGAGATAGATTTTGAAAGTCGGAAATTATCACTAGCGTATTTGGGAGGGGAACCCCCGGCTTCTATAAGGGCAGGGAAAAGCAGGAATATCAACTCGGATAGTGGAATACTGAATTGTTACGCATTAGGGACAGGAGTTGTAAGAGAAATAAGGGAAAAAGGGAAGGAAAATATAGTCTGGGAGATGCAGTTGGAAAAAGGAGATGTGCTGGTTTTTCCAACGGACGGGATTACGCAGGCCAAAAAGAGAAAGGCATGGTATACCCTGGAAGGGGTCAATAACTCGGTGAAAAAGTTTGCCCATCTGAACGCGGGAGATATTGCAGACGGGGTGTTCAGGGAGCTTTTTGAAAAAGGTTATAGGATAGATGATGACAGCACCTTGCTCGTTTTGAAAATCGCAGAATAGGAAAGGGATTTAAAACAAATTCCGCATTAGCATTTCATGAAGCAGGTGAGCGAAGAGGAGATGAAGAAAAAGAAGAAAAAGGAGGAGCCAAAGCAGGAGCCGCCTGTAAACTATTTCAAAAAAGAGAAGCTAAAGGAGGAGAAGGCAGAGCCGCCGCCTCAGAAGGATTACACTAAAAAAGAGGAGAAGGCGGAAGCCCCGAAGCCGCCTCCGATAATGCAGAAGGCAAAGGTGCCTGAGAAGGTTTTCAAGAGTGAGTTGATGACTTCGGCGCCAAAATATGAAAAGGAGGCACGAAAGCAGGCGGAAAAAAGCGCTGAAATCGAGTACGGGGAGATAGTTAAAAAGAAGAAGAGAATTTTGGAAGGGGGAAAGGAAAAGAAGAAGGAAAAAGAGGAAGAGGATGATGGAGATGAGGGTGGAGACGATGAGGATGGTTGGGAAGGGGACGATGAGGAAGAGGATGAAGAAAGGGAATGAACTCTAGGTTCCCATACTCCAATCGCTCTCGAAAATTTGCAAGTACTCTTTCACCGGCTCCCCGTAAATCACTGCTCCCGCCTCCCTGTTTTTGTTAAGCGCGCTCCAGCTGAAATTGATGCTTCCAATCAATGCCTTTTCCCCGTCAATTATCATCATCTTGCTGTGGGTGAGCTTGTAGGAGAGGGAAGCCCAGCGCACTTCCGCGCCATTGCCTTTCAAATAGTCGTAAGTTTCCTGCTGCCTGCTCTTGTCAAATAGCCTTGGCTCTAGTATTGCGCGCACTTCCACCCCTCTTCCTTCTGCATCCGCGAGGGCGGAGCGCACTTCTTCGGAAGTGAAAACATACATTTCAAGGTCTATTGTTTCTTCAGCGGAGTTGATTAGGGAGAGAACCTCGGATTCCGCGCCTGGGGAGAAAACCGGCTCAAGCAGGTAGGCGCATTCGGGAGTTGTTTGGAAAAGAAATGGATAGGAAATGAAAATCAGAACCGCTCCAATAAAAGCTCCGGAAATGAAATGCATTCCTTTCCCAAAATCAACTTTCACCATATTCATCAACGCGCTTTATTTCAAAATTTCCTTCCTTTGCCTCGCGTATTGCATCAACAAGATAGAAAGCGGCCTCCAGGCTTGTTATGCATGGGATGTTGTTCTCAATTGACGCCCTCCTTATCTTGAAGCCGTCAGTGTATGCCCTGCTCCCCTTGCTTGGAGTGTTTATTATCATGTGTGCTTCTTTTTCTTTTATTTTTGAGAGGATGTTGGGCTCACCTTCGGCTATCTTGTTGAGCACTTCAGCGCCATCTATTTTGGATGCTGTTCCCCCTGTTGCAAATATCTTGAAACCTGTCTCCCTGAGTTTTTTGGCAAGCTTTGCGCCCTCCTCCTGGTCAACTTTTTTCAAGCTCATTATAACATTTCCCTCAAGCGGGATTTCAAGGTTTGCTCCAAGCAATGCCTTGAAGTATGCGCGTGGGAACGTGGAGTCGATTCCCATGCTTTCCCCCGTGCTTTTCATTTCAGGGCCGAGAATGAAATCGACCCCCCTTAGCTTCAGGAATGGGAAAACCACGCTCTTTACCGAATAGTGGTCCACTTTTGCAACCCGGCCGTTCAAGTCGAAGTCGGAGATCCCCTTTCCAAGCATTATTTTTGTTGCAATTTTCGCAAGAGGAACGCCGACCGCCTTGCTCAGGTAGGGGATAGTTCTGCTTGCGCGCGGGTTTGCCTCGAGCACAAGTATTTTATCGTCTTTTACAATATACTGTATGTTGATGAGCCCTATTGTGTTAAGGGATTTTGCTATTTTTTGGGAAAATTCAATGATCTGCTCCTGCACTTCCTTCTTTAGCCTTATAGGGGGTATTGCCGAGCTTGCATCCCCCGAGTGAACCCCTGCCCTTTCCACATGCTCCATTATGCCGCCGATGAAAAGGTTCTCCCCGTCCGAAACGCCGTCTATTTCAACCTCCAACGCCCGCTGCACATATTTGTCGATAAGAACGGGCCTTTTCTCGCTTACATCAACTGCTTCCCGTATGTATTTCTTCATCTCTGATTCATCATGAATTATTCTCATGCCCCTCCCGGCAATAACGTATGAGGGGCGGACAACCACAGGATATGTAATCTCTTCTGCCACTTTAAGCGCACCCTCCTCGCTTGTGGCGGTTCCGTTTGCCGGCTGCTCTATTCCAAGTTCGTGGAGCATGGAGCGGAATCTCTCCCTGTCCTCGGCAATATCGATTCCTTCAATCCCGGTTCCCATTATGGGAACTCCCGCACGCGCAAGGGGGAGTGCAAGGTTTACGCTGGTCTGGCCCCCGAACTGCACTATCACCCCGTCAGGTTTTTCGTGCTCAATTATGTCCATTACATGCTCGAATGTAAGGGGCTCAAAGTAAAGCTTGTCCGAAGCGTCAAAATCGGTGGAAACCGTTTCTGGGTTGTTGTTAATCATTATGCTCTCCACTCCCATTTCCCTTAGCGAAAATGAGGAGTGGCAGCAGCAATAGTCGAATTCCACTCCCTGCCCGATTCTTATGGGGCCCCCGCCTATTACTATAACTTTTTTCTTTTCAGTCCTTTCGCTTTCATTTTCCTGCTCGTAAGTTGAATAGTAATACGGGGTTTTTGCCTCAAATTCCGCCGCGCAGGTGTCAACCATTTTATATACTGGAATAATGCCGTGCTTTTTCCTCAGCTCCCTGACTTTCATTTCGCTCATATCCTTTATCTCTGAAATTTTCCTGTCCGAGAAGCCCTTCCTCTTTGCCTCCCTCAGAATGTTCCTTCCAAGAGGCTCTGATTTTAGGCGGGACTCCAAGTCGGTTATGTTCTTGATTTTGTAAAGGAACCACTTGTTTATCCTTGTCTTTTCGTGAATCTGGTCCACTGTTAATTTTCCTTTTCTCAAAAGCCCGAAAATCGCGAAAAGCCGGAGGTCGGTTGCAGGCATTAGATGGGATTCAAGCTCCCCTTCTTTCAGCTTCGGCTCCTTTATTTCAAGGGAGCGGATTGCCTTCTGAAGCGACTCCTCAAATGTCCTTCCAATAGACATAACTTCCCCTGTGCTTTTCATCTGTGTCCCGAGCTTCCTGTTTCCCTCCGGCATTTTGTCAAAAGGCCAGCGGGGTATTTTGGTTACCACATAGTCAAGCGCGGGCTCGAAAGAAGAGGGAGTAGTTTTTGTCACCGCGTTCTTTATTTCATCAAGAGTGTAGCCTAATGCAATTTTTGCCGCAACCCTTGCAATCGGGAAGCCGGTTGCCTTTGAAGCAAGTGCCGAGGAGCGGGAAAGGCGGGGGTTCACCTCTATAACTGAATAATCTCCTGTTTCCTGGTTAAGGGAGAACTGCACATTGCACCCCCCTTTCACGTCAAGCGCGCGCACTATTTTCAGGGCCGCGTTTCTCAGCATCTGGTATTCATTGTCATTCAGCGTCTGGGAGGGGGCGACAACTATGCTTTCGCCCGTATGTATGCCCATCGGGTCAAAGTTTTCCATGTTGCATATTGTTATGCAATTGTCCTTCCCGTCCCTCATAACCTCATATTCTATCTCAGCCCATCCAAGAACGCTTTTCTCAAGCAGTACTTGGCTTATTGGGGAGAAATTTAGCCCAAGCTGAAGCAGGGACTTGAACTCCTCCTCGTCAAATGCAACTCCGCCGCCTGTCCCCCCAAGAGTATAGGCAGGTCGGAGTATTATTGGGTAATCCGTCTTTTCGGCAAATGCAAGCCCCTCTTCCAAAGTTTTAACCGTTTTGCTTGGGAGGATTGGCTCTCCTATTTTCCTCATTGTGGAGTTGAAAAGCTCCCTGTCCTCAGCATCCTTTATTGCCTGTATATCTGTACCTAGCAGGCGGACGTTGTACTTTTCAAGAATTCCCATGTCTGCCAGCTTAACGGATAAATTAAGGCCGGTCTGCCCGCCCATTGTGGCAACGAGGCCGTCCGGCTTTTCGCGCGCTATAATCTTCTCAATGAAATCAGGTTGAAGGGGCTCAATGTAAACCCGGTCCGCAATTTCGGTGTCAGTCTGTATTGTTGCGGGGTTGCTGTTTACAAGAACTACCTCTATTCCTTCTTCTTTTAGGGCCTGGCATGCCTGGGAGCCGGAATAGTCGAATTCTGCCGCCTGGCCGATTATTATCGGGCCCGAGCCTATTACTAGCACTTTCTTTATTTTCTCATCCTTCATCATATCACTCTTTGCCCAAAAGCTTGAGCATAATCGCCTTCTGGGTGTGCATCCTGTTTTCCGCCTGGTCCCATACTGCTGACTGCTTTCCGTCAAGCACTTCGCTTGTAATTTCCACTCCCCTGTGCGCGGGAAGGCAGTGGAGAGCAATTGCGTCATCCTTTGCGCTTTTCATCAGCTCTTCATTCACCTGGTATGGGGTGAATTCCTTCATCCTCTCCGCTTTCTCATCCTCAAGCCCCATGCTCACCCAAACATCAGTGTAAACTATGTCCGCGCCTTCCACGCCCTTTTTGGGGTCGTGCTCGATTTCCACATTGCCGAATTTCCTTGCCTCTGAGAGGTATTTTTCATTCGCCGAATATCCCGGAGGGCAGACCAAGACAACATCCATTTGCATTTTTGTGAATGCAAGCATAAGCGAATTTGCCATATTGAATGCGCAGTCACCAACAAATGCAAATTTCTTCCCTTTCTCCAGCTTTCCGTTTTCTTTTGCTGTAAAAATGTCTGCTATTGCCTGGCAGGGGTGCTCCAAATCGGTAAGCGCGTTTATCACCGGCACATCAGAATTGTTGGCAAGTTCTTCCAAGTCAGAATGCTTGTAGAGCCGGGCAGCCAAGATGTCTGAATAACGGGAGAGCACTTTTGCGGTGTCCCCTATTGTTTCCCCCCTTGCAAGCTGGGAGCTTGTATAGTCAAGGTATATGGAATGTCCTCCCATCTGGCCCATTGCAGCCTCAAAGGATACTCTCGTGCGGGTGGATGATTTTTCAAATAGCATTGTTAGCGTTTTATTGTCAAGGGAATTGTCTGTTTTTCCCTCCTTGTGCTCCCTCTTCAGCTTTTCAGATAGAGTAAGCAGCTGCTCCAAATCCTTTTTTTCCAAATCAATTATTCCCAAAAGGTCCATATTTACACCTCATAAAAGCTTCTTGAATTCATCGAACAGGAATGACGTGTCCTGCGGCCCGGGCTTTGCCTCTGGGTGGAACTGTACAGAGAAGATTGGCTTGTTTTTGTGCCTTATCCCCTCGCATGTCCCGTCATTGCAGTTTTCCATGAACACCTCAAATTCCTTTTCCATTCCCGAGCAGTCAATCGCATACCCATGGTTCTGCGAAGTAATGTAAACCCTTCCGGTCTGAAGGTTTTTTACAGGCTGGTTCGCGCTCCTGTGGCCGAATTTGAGCTTGAAAGTTTTTGCCCCTGCCGCCTGCGCAAGGAGCTGGTTTCCAAGGCATATTCCAAAAATTGGAAGTTCGGAGGAAAAGAGTTGTTTTATGTTTGCGGAAATTCCCTTAAGGAGCGCAGGGTCTCCGGGCCCGTTTGCAACAAAAATCCCGTCCGGCTCGTGAGCGAGGATTTCTTTCGGGGAGGTTTCCGCAGGAACCTGTATCACCTGGATGTCTCGCTTGTTGAACTCCCTTATCTGGTTCATTTTCATTCCGCAGTCAATCATCACAACCTTTTTTGAGCCCTTGCCATGTATCTTTGTTTCTTTTGTTGTGACTTCATCTACAAAGTTTATTGAAGAATAATCAAGCTCTTTTGCTTTGCCCAAAAGCTCCTGAATATCTGCATCTCCCTCAAGCACTGAGAGGCAGGCAGGCATTACTCCCGCAGTTCTTACTTTTCTCACAATTGAGCGGGTGTCAAGCCCGGAAATGCCGGGTATCCCAAAGGAGGAGAGGAATTCGTCTATTGATTTTTCCGCTTTTGAGTGGGAGTAATTTTTGCATTCCTCGCGAACGGCATAGCCCCGTACCCATATTTTTTCGCTCTCATAATCGAATTCGTTTACTCCGTAATTTCCAATGAGGGGATAGGTGGATAAAAGAATTTGGCCTGCATAGCTCGGGTCTGTAAGCGACTCCTGGTAGCCGGTCATTGCAGTGTTGAAAACAAGCTCGCCAACAGAGGTGGCTTCCGCTCCAAAACCCTTCCCGTAATAAGCTGAGCCGTCGCTCAGCACTAAGACAGCTTTCTTGTTTTGGCTCACCTCAAAAACCCTTCTTAAATTGAAGATGAAATAATATAAATCTATTGCAACAGGGGCGAAAAGAAGAGGAATACGGGAGACTGCTGCCGGAAAAGGCAGAATTAAGGGAAAATCCCAGTATGCTTAGTTTCTTCCTGCCCGCCATGACTACTCGTAGCTTTTTCCTTTTCCTTTAGGCTTTTTTTCCTCTTTCGGAATTGCTTTGCCCAGCCCCTCTTTAAGGGAGCCCAGCATGCCCGATGCAGACTGCTTGAGCCCCTCAATTCCCCCTTGGGAAAGCGCCTGCTGCTCAGCTTTTGCCTGGCCGTACTGGGTGGAAAGCTCCTCCCTGCTTGGCAGGGGCGGGCCTTCCCCTTCCAATTCCTCCTCTTCTCCCTTCTTCTTTTTTCTCCAGTAGAAGAATATGAGTGCAAGCATTATGAGCGCAAGCGAAAGGCATAGGCAGGTTTCTGCTGAAACTATATCCATCTGCGGCTCCGGCTCCGGTTCAGGCTCGGGCTCCTGCTCGGGCGGCTCGGGCTCCTGCTTTTTCACGCACTCATGCTCTATGCATTCATACCCTGCATCGCACATTGCATCAGAGCAGCACTCGTAAAGCGAGCATGAATGGTCGATATATTCCCCGCAGTCGCACGGGACTACTATGCATTCGCCGAGCTGGCATTTCTCATAGTAGGCACAGTCATCATCAACCTCGCATTCGGGCGGGGGCTGTATTTCCACACATTCTCCATCTTCACAAGTGTAGTTCTCTGGGCATTCTGCACCGCTGTTGCAGATGATGCACTGCCCCTCTATGCACATTTCATATTCGCACTCAAGGTCTTCAGGGCACGGGTAACATATGTCGTCAACGCATATCCCGTCAGGGCAGACGCATTCAGGCGTTTCGCATTCATTAATATCAAAGATTTCTGGATCTGGATCTTTAAATCCTGGCGCAGAAGCCCTCGCTTCATAGGTCCCGGTTTTAGGGGGCTGGAATTCAACCTGCTCGTCCTCCCTGACATTTCTGAATGTCTCAATTGTCTGGCCGTCAAGCATAACGTAAATATCTGCCTTCGGGGAGCCGGTGGCGCCTATTGAAAGATACACAGGCCAGTCCAGGCAGGAGTAGGACACTGAGAGCCTGAGCCGCGGCCTTGAGGTGTCACATGCGCCGCAGTCCTGGGGGCAGTTGCCGCACCATTCAGCTCCATTGCATATGCCGTCCCCGCAGAAAGCGCACGGCCCGCAGTCTTCAGGGCATGTATTGCAATCTTCAGTTGAGTCGCATATGCCGTCACCGCAGAACGCACATGGCCCGCAATCCGAAGGGCACGTGCTGCAGTTTTCAGTTGAGTCGCATATGCCGTCCCCGCAGTCGCAGTCAGCAGGGCAGGTCACTGCTGTTTCTCCCAAAGCTATCTCGCAAATGCCGTTCCCGCAATGGCAGTCCGCAGCGCAGTTGGAGGGATTTTCAAGGGGCCCGCATATTCCGTCGCCGCAAACTGCAACACAAACGCCATCTTCATTGCATTCAGGCAGATCTTCTGGGCATTCCGCATCGCTCTGGCACCTTGCGCAGTCCTGCCACGGGCAGACAACGCCCTCCTCAATGTTGCCAATTGACTGGAATGTCCAGCTCCCTCCGACAGGGTAAACAAATGCAGAATCCATTTCAGTATCGTCGATTGTATATGCAGTTGCGAATTTGGGGGAAAGCTGGGTGTATACTGCCCTTTCAGGATTTACAATCCGTGGCTCAAATGAGGAGGTGGTCCTGTCATAAACTTGGATATTGTCTGAAACCTGCTGTGTGGTTCCTGCCCCCTGGACTGAAACCAAATCCACTGATGCAAGAGGGAAAATAAGCCCCTCATGGTCTGTCGCGGTTTCGGTTTCCCATCCTTCGCCTGAAACAAATACGTGCATTGTGGTGTTCAGCGTGCCTGCAATATTTTCCTCAAGAGCGCCGAGCATAAGGGTGCACATTGCAGCAGATGAGATGCTTGTTGAGCTTGACTTCTCATGCCATGAGCTGTCCTGGATGTCGTAAACATTTACATTTGCATCCCCTGGGCCGTCAACTGCAACAAGGAATTCGCTTACCCCCCTGACACGCACCTCTTCTCCAGGGGGCGCATTTAGGTCCGTTCCCCAGCCTGCGAGTTGGGAGTCATAGACATAAACCTCTTCAATTGCCCCTGACTCGTTTCCTTCAACTGCAAGCAGGTAGAAGGAGGCTGCTGAAACATGCAGCCGGTCCACTCCCTTGCTTGTTGCAGTAAGCGAATTGTCCCAGTCGGACTGCTCGGAGTCAAAAACCGAAACCCTTTCGCTAACTCCTGAATCTATTCCCTCTACTGCCACAAGCGTTGGCGCATAGCCGACAACCCTGAGCTCGTCAACCCCTAGCCCGGTTGCAGTGAGCGAATCATCCCACCCTGGGATTGCCGGGCTGTATATTGAAATCCTTGAAACCTCGTCAGTTGCCTCAACGCCTGCAACTGCAACAAGCTGGGTTGATGCGGAAACCACCTGGAGCTTTGCAACCCCAAGGGATGCTCTTGTCTTGTCGGACCATGATGTGCTGGAAACATCATATATGAGAACTGATTTTATGTCCCCTCCCCCTTCTTTCGCGCCTGCCGCAATAAATGTTGATGAGCCTGAAAGAACCTCAATGGATGCGGCCCCGACAGATGCCGCAGTCTTTGTTTCCCATGCATCCGTATTTGCATCATAGATTGAAATTGCCTTTGTATCTCCGGAGGAGTCGACTGCCTCTATGGCAACCATGCTTGGGGATGCTGAGATAACTTCAAGGGATGAAGCTCCGAATGACGCCGCAGTCTTAGTGTCCCATGAGTTGTCTGCCGCATCATAAACTGAAACCGCCTTTGTCTCTCCTGCAGTGTTTCTTGCCTCCAATGCAACTAGCCCTCCTGATACTGAAATGACTGAAAGGCTTGTTGCCCCGAAAGAAACAGCAGTCTTATATTCCCATGATGAATCATCCGCATCATAAACTGAAACTCTTTTTATTTTGCCAAGTGAATAGTCCTCTACAACTGCTATGGAATTTGTGGCAGACACTGCATCGCTTCGTTTATACCCTCCGGAGGAGAGCGAGGATATGGAGCTGTCTTGAGAATCATAAACCTTTACTGAAGACCCCCCTTCAACAACAACAAGGCGCTGGGAGGTAAGGACATCGACTATTCCCTTATTGTCAACTATTCTTGTCCACGCACCAGTGTTTGCATTGTAAACCTGTACGCTGTTAAGGTCGGACACAACCGAAATGTCCCCGTAGGAAGACGCCCCGGTAAACCCTTTTGTGCCCGCTGGCGCGTCAACGCTGTTCCAGCCTGTGCCATTGTAAAGGAACGAGTCATCCCCTCCGTAAATAAGAACAGAATCTGTGCCAGGGGCAGGGCCTATTGGGCAGTTGGGAATTGGCAGGGTGACAGGCCTGTTGAAATCATAGGGCACCCACAAATAGCCGGTGTAATTTTTGTAAACCCCGCTTGAAAGCTCAACCTCCCTTACACCCTGGAAAAGGTGAGGAGTGTAGCGTGTTGCATTTGTGCCGGACTGGTTGACAATTTCCTCATAAACAATAAACCTTCTTGTCAGCCCTGTATCGTCTGTTTCGAATTTGGATATGTTCTCAACCATTCCAAACAGGGATGTGAAATCGACATCTGCGTAGTCATAAGTTCCGTTTGCGTCGTCAAAGGGGTAATGGGAGGAGATGTCCTGTATCTGCACTGTAACATTTGCGGGAACAGGGCTCCCTTCTGGGTCCACTGTAAGCACTTGGGAAATCCAGCCCTGCGCAGTGTCGAAAAGCATGGAGGTTGGATTTAAGAAAGTGTTTGTCTCATTGCCAAAAACGCATCCTGTTGAAATCAGTGAGCCGCCCAGGGAATCAAAATCATTTCCGGAGACATTCGTAAAGCAGTAATATGACCAGTTCCAGTCGCACCTTTGCGCATACCTAAGAACCATGCCAATCTGGTCTGCAGTAACATCATTGGAAATGAAGTGGTGGTCGGTATAGTTGACAGGCTCGGGGGGAAGCACAAGGCTGTCTTCAACAAGAACTACTGGGAAAATGTTTGAGGAGATTGTGTTCTGGCTTATGTTAAGGCTGCCATGCCCCCAGCTGAATAGCCCGAAGAACGGGCTTCCGGTTATTCTGTTCCTTGCGATTTCAGGGCTGTAGTACATGAGCTCAATTCCGCTTGAGCCTGGCGAAAGTCCATTGTTGTCAAGTGCGTTGTCAATTATTGTTATTGCAGGTAGTTCAGTTGTCTCAACCGCACTGCAGCTTCTAGGTGAAGAGGAGGATATTGCCAATATCCCTGTTCCGTTGTTGTTGGATATGTTGCAGCTTGAAATTGTTAAATTGTCTGAATCGGTTGCTATTACTCCTCCCCCCTGGAAATGGGTGGAATAGTTGTCATCGGAATACGGGACAGTTGTTGAGGATATGTCGTGTATTGAAACATTGTGAATCAGCACGTTCGTTGAATTGAATATGATTATTCCTGTTTCAAGGTGATGAACCGAATCGGGCGAATCCCTCAATGAAACGTTGTCGCATTCTTCAATTGCGATTCCCGTGCCCCCCAAATCAGGAGGGGGGCCTGCCAAGGACACTCCGCTGATTGTTGAGTTTGCAAAATCAATTCCCGAGGATTCCTTTATGTAGAAACCATAGCCCAAAACCTCGTCCATGTAATTTGAGCTTCCGGTAATGTTTTCAGAAGTCTGTATTTCAACTGCGGCCCCGTAGTTTTCGGAAATGTTGTTGTTGGAAAAGTTTCCAAAGGGAAGGTCCAGCAGTATCACCCCAAAAGTCGTGCTGTTTCTTACATAGTTGCCATTGAAGGTTGCATTTGTAACGGAGGACTTGCCATAATAAGACATGCCGAAAGTGCTGTTAATGACCCTGTTGAATTCAGCATGAAGCGAATCCGGCTGGTAGCCGTTTATTCCGTGCATGGCATTTGTGACATTGTTGTTTGCAACATAGAAATCCCCTGCGGACATCATGACAACCGCAGTGTCTGCAATTCCGTCGATTATGTTTCTGGTTATGTTGAAATTCCCTTCAGAGAATACGAGGCCCTTGTCAGTCATGTTCAAGGGGTTTGTGCTAAGGAATGTGTTGTTGTCTGCCACAACATCCATGTATACTGCAGCCATGTGGAATTCAATGTTGTCTAAAAAAAGGTTAGAGGATATGTTTGCTATTCCAGAGGCGGAAGAAAGGCCGTAAAGCCCCCTGTCAAACCCTTCTATGTAGTTATCGTGGATGCTTGTGCCCATGATTTGGTTCAGGGTTATCCCAAATGTGTCCGCTTCAGACCCCATACAGGTTATATTGTTGTTATAAATTTGCGAATCAGGAGAAAAGAAAATCAGGATTCCGTTGCTGTTGTTTACATCTCTTATCGTCATATTGTTGCCGTAAACTTCAGAGAATGCAGAGGAAGCTATGGCGATTCCATAAAATAGGTTTTCAAGCCGGTTGCCATAAATGCTTGAATTTGATATTACGTCCTGGTTTACTGTCACCCCTTCCTTTAAATCAATGAAATCATTTTCGCTCACAATTAAAGAGCCGGGCGATATGACTCCGGAGTCGTGAATTTGGTGTACTCCTGAATAATTGAGGGTTTCGTCTGAAGAGTAAAACCTGTTTCCGCGAATGTCCCCAATCACGTCATCAACCAGTGCAATTCCTATTGTCTCTTTTACATCATCAGCAGTGAAATTGCTGTTTAAAACATTCACAATTGTTTCGGAGTTTGCAAGGGGCTCTGCATCGCAAAGGCCCGTGCCTGAAGGGAATATTCCGCTGTCCTCGCCTCCTGAAACGATGTGATATCCTTCATGCCCGGAATAGTCAAGCGCAAATTCAGAATTTGTGATGTTGAGTGTCCCAACCATATGGACTATTCCGCTAAGCTCGTTTCTTCCAGTAATATCAAGGTTTTCGGCGTTTAGGTTGGTGTCTATTAGGACGACCCTCCCCCCAAACCCGGTTACAGGAGTTCCGCTTCCTGTTTGGCTGTCTATTCCGACATTTGTCAGGTTGTAGTTGCTCCTGAAGAGGACAATTGAGCTGTACTGGTCGCTTATATCGTAATTTAAGTTGTAGAAGTCAACATTCTCAAGCTTTCCCTCCAGCACTCCTGCAAAAATTGAGCCGTCGTTTGTGAAGTCGGAATTTGTTATGTTTACATGCGCAAGGTCAGGGCAGTCTGAAGGGGAAAGGCTGAATATCATTCCCTGGATTTCGGAATTGTCTATATTAACGCTGCTTGCGCCTTCCAAAAGGCCTATCGCGCCGTTCATGCCGCTGAACGATGTTGCGCTTACAGGGAATTCAGAGTCAAATGTTGTGCCTGTTGCAGTAAGGGATGAGCCCTGCCCCAGGTATACTGTCCACACCGATGAGTCAGTTATTGAAATGGTTAGGGGGAAGTCCCACCCGCCTGGGGCGCCTATTACCCCGTTGATGTCTGAAGTTGAAAGTGTTATGGAAACTGGAAGGGAGTTTGCGACAGGGATTCCATAAGGTATGCCGCCGTAGGTGTGGCCTGTGACAGTAAGCCCGTTTGCAACAAGTGACGCATTTTCAAGGTATACTGCCTTTGCCGTTTTTCCGTTAAGCAAGTTGTTTATGTAAAGCCCCTGAGATACAACTGCCCTTCCTGTAGTTGATCCGTTTACTGGGGTCTGCGGCTGTATGCCGTTTATCCCGCAGTCGGAAGCGGCAATAGGCCTGCCCAGATAGTCGCAGGGTGTTCCTGAGAATATGCCGTTGCAGATTGGAAAATCAGATTCGGAATGGGACCATGTTGCAACTTCGGTTGAATTGCATGAGCCGCTGTCGTCCGCATCGCAGCACCAGGTGTCATCAACACCCAGCTTGTTTGTTGAGCCTCCGCCAACCAAAAGATATTGTGCAGAAAAAATTGTGGTACTGAGAGCGAGAAGGCACATTGCAATAAGAGCCAATTTTTTGCTTTTCATTTTACCTGCCCTCGTCCGAGCCTGCCAATCCAGGCATTAGCAATAATGAAGATTCATTCAACCCTGCAAATGGGTTATTTGAAAGAAGGACATTGCTATGCTGCTGAAATGCCATGTTAAGCTCTTCTATGTTTACGGGGCGCTCGATAATATGGGTTGCAGGCCTTGTGCCTGACTCGTTTTGGGCCTTGCCGCCTAAACCAATGCTTTCTGGTGATGCATTGTTTTCAGATGTGGCATCCCCCTGTGATTGGTTGGCCTCCATTTCATACCCTCCATCAAGGTAGGAGTCGTTTTCATCCGAAGAGCCATTGTCTGAAAGCTCATTGACAATGTTGCTTGCCTCTATTGGTTCTGTTGGGCTTTTTAGTGTGGCATTGAATAGCAAAAAAACAGAAAAAATCCCAATTACTATTAGGAATAACGCAATTACTTGCGAACTAGATACCTCCATGGAATATATTTGGAGTGCAGGGTTCTTAAATATAACTGTAAGGAGAGAAGTAATTTGTTTTTTATCTGGGTAGATACGATTGGACTGTTTCATCAAAAGAAACAAAAGAAGAATAGAAAAAATGAAAAAGAAGAAAAATAGTTAGCAACTACTCGTAGGAGCGGCCTTTTGAGGACTTGCCTTTCTTGCCGCTCTTAGGGGCAGGCGGCTTTGGAGGCGGAGGAGGTGGGGGCTGTGCCTTTGCTGCTTCGGGCGGTGCCCCTTCAGTGCCTGCTCCTGGAGCTGGCGGGGCTGGTGGGACTCCACCATCCATTCCGCCTTCCCCTTCCTCTTGGCTCTTCTTCCAGTAGTAGAATGCGATTGCTATTATTGCGATTATTGCCAGAAGGAGCACGAACGGGAAGAGTGTTTCAACAAGGCCTGCCTGTGCTTCAGGCTCTGGTTCCTCTTCCGGCTCCTCTTCAGGTTTCTCTTCCGGCTCCTCTTCCGTTACTTTTACGCATTCGTTGCTTGCCGAGCATTCCTCACCTGCTCCGCACATTGCGTCAGAGCAGCATTCGTATAGGATGCATTCGTGGTCAACTATTT
>CAYTXD010000004.1:0-16766 GCA_964441305.1 Microcaldota archaeon | reverse complement strand
TATTATTGCATTCAACCCCAAAGCAATGCCTTCCCGAAAAGCACAAGTGCAATGAAGACAAAAAGGAACGCAATTATCTTTTTCAACAGATTGGGGTTAAGGCGCGTGGAAATTCTCGGCCCCAGCTGCCCCCCGATTATTACTCCCGGAATTGTAAATGTTGCAAGCGGAACAATCACATTTCCATTTGCAAACTGAAAAACACCTGCGGCAACCGCGCCCATGGCAATTAAAAAGCAGGAAGTGGCAACCGCAATCTTAACCGGAACCTTGCTTCTCACGATGAAGAAGTAGCTGTTTATCTCCCCCAGGCCTGTTGAAATCAGCCCGTCAGACAACCCACCGACACCTCCAACTATCAGCGCCTCCCAGGTCTTCACCAAAAACTCGTAAGAATTGGTAAGCTTCCTATTTCTTCTACTGTATCCTGCCGACTCCTCCCCGCTCCTCCTCAAAACATCCTTCTCCTCTGGAGAGGTAAATATCTTGAATGCTATGAAAAGAAGCAAGAATGCAAAGACAATCTGTATAACTCCCACCAGCTCCACCATGAACATTGTGCCTACAATTGCCGCAGGAACAGAAATGATTCCCACTTTCAATGCCAGCTTGTAATCAACAAGCTTTTTCTGGATGTAGGCGAATGCACCTGAAGACATGCCGAACGCTTGAGTTAGCAATGATGTACCAATAACCGATGCTGGGTCTATTCCCATTACCAGAAGGAAAAAAGGATAGAAGAAAGGCCCTCCCCCAAGGCCTGATGCATTCGCAATTGTTGCAACCAGAACTGCAACTGGAAAAACCCACCAATAGGTGACATCCAATGCAAAAGTGTAAGTGATAATATCCGCCATTATTTTTCCCTCTCCCCCAAAATCCTCTCAATCTCTTCCACATTCTCATCAATGCTCATTTCCGAGGCATCAATAGTGTAATCCGCTTGGGCATAATATTTCGCCCTCCTCTCCAAAAGCTCTTTTATTTTGCCCATCGGGTCCTCCACCTGCAGAAGGGGCCTGTGGCTCTCATCCTTCACCCTCCTGTAAATCGCTTCAGGAGTAGCGGTTAAGCAAATCACAATCCCATTCCTTTTCAAATTGTCAACATTCTCTTGGTTCAGAACCACTCCCCCGCCGCAAGCAATAACCAGCCCATCCCTTTCCGAAAGCTCCTTAATTGCCTTTTTCTCCAGCTCGCGGAAGTATTGCTCGCCAAACTGCTCAAAAATAGCAGAAATCTTCATCCCGCTCCTCTCCTCAATAACATCATCGGAGTCAACAAACTCCACCCCCAATTTCCCGGCCAGGGCTCTGCCGACATAAGTTTTCCCAGTTCCCATAAACCCGACAAGCGCGATGTTCATGGAAGAAGAATCCAAAAGCAATATAAATAACCTTTTGGGAATTTAAATTCACAATAAACCACTAATACTAACATTTATAAACAGCAAAACACATAATAATTAACAGATAAAGGTAATGCACATGAGATTCGCAAACACGGCCAGGAAAGCAGATGCAAAAACCCCCAGCAGGGCTTCCTTCCACTCTGCAAAAAAACCCTCTTCTGAAACCCTTTTCGGAAAGCTCAGGAGGAACTCACAAGCACTTTTATTCCTCGCAGTTCTCAGCGCAGTATCACTCATGCACAGGCGCGCACTTTCAAATGAAAACCATCCCCGCAAAATTAAGGAATGCAGCGCTCCCAGCAATATGCAATCCGAATCAAATTTCTCAACTTTTTTGAAAAACTGCAGGAGCAGTGTGGGATGGAAAAAAATTCTTGGGAATGCGCGAGTTTCAGTAATAGGGTATGGCACCCATTCGGAAAGCTTTCCCAAGCTTCACATCTCCAAAAACATGGGGCTTTTCAAGCAGGAGGGAATTACCCACATAGCTCTTGAGGCATTTCAGGAATCCATGCAGAAGGCAGTGGACGAATACCTTGCAACCGGAAAAGGAATGGGGAAACTCAAGAGATACATAGAGGAAAATTTCACCCACCCCGAAGTCGCCGATTCAATTCTTGCCATACTTGATTCCGCAAGAGAACACGGAATAAAAATAGTCTGCATCCACCCGGATTTCATTGAAAAAAACGGGGAACCTTTCGTTCCCGACTTTGATTCCAGGGAAATATCCATGGCTGGCAAGATTTCTGAAATTCTAAATAAAAAGGATTCCAGAGTTATGGTTATGGTTGGCGCAATGCACATCCAGCCCGGCCTTCTCCCTTCCAAAATAGGGCAAACCCTAGATGGGGGAAATCTAGTCACAGTACAGCTTATAGGTTCCGAGCAGGAGCCATACATTTACCTTGAAGGCGAGCCCTTCAAATTCGAAAGAACCATAAGGGAAAACGGGTTTGCTACAGCAACATTCATGTTCGGAGTGCCTCCTTCAAACTCCGGCATAGGCGATTTTTTCATACATCTTCCACAGGTTGAGCCCTTCCAGAATTAAGCGCCCTCCTCTGCCCCTCCTGCTGCAGCCGCGCCTCCAGTCACTTTTCCATAACCCTTTGCAACAACCTGGAAAAGCTTTGCAACTCCTGCCCCCTTGAAAATCGTTCCCGCGGTTTTTGCAATTTTTCCAATAGGCCCTCCCATTGCCATTATTGCTATGGATTTTGCAAGGCCCCCGAAGCTTTCCACCACGTTATTGGCCCTCTGCATTATCTCGTTCCTTTCCCGCGCCTTTGCAAAATCACTCACCGACCCAACGAAATTAATGGCATCGCTTATTGCAAAGAAGTCGAATACTGTTTTCACAGGATTCCTGACCATGCTGACAGTCACATCCTTTGTCTGGGATGCAATTGCCTTTATGGTGCCAACCGGGTCGCTCAATATTTCCTTTACCCTATTTTTGAATCCCTCTCTAACCCCTTTCAAGTAGTTCCTAACATCCTCCTTCGTGCAACCCCCCACTTTCATCCCAAAGGCATCTGCCAGAATTTCCAATTTTGAGCCTTTCAATACGTTTTCATTATGCTCAAGAACCTTCTGGCATTCATCTCCTACCATCCCCTTAAAATTTTTCTTCCTAAATGTTGCAAGACTGCTGCCCAGCCCTTCCAGCCTATCCAAATAAGCCGGATTTTTATTCATATAGCTCAGCTGGTTGACATTGAACCCCTTTCTCCCTTCGAACTCTTTAATCCAATCCTCAACGCTGTCACCGTCAGGCACCTTGTAATCCTTGTCATTTATGCTTATAATCCACCAATCTCCTTTTGCTCTGGAACCAAATTTCTTTTCCTGCACCTTCTGTACAGTAATGTTTACTCTTTTCACCTTTCCTGCTTCCCCTTCCAGCTTATCCATCGCCCTGTTGAACGTTTCCTCGTCCCCAAGAAGGAAATCGCGTATAAACTGCCTGTCAAACCCTGTTTTTGCCGCAACATCTGCAATCTTATCTTCTATTTCACCCTCCAATTTCTGCTGCAATTCAACTCCCGCCTTCTCATAAAGAGCGTTTTGGGTCTTTTCAGGAAGCTCGGAAATTTTTGCGCTTCCCGGGATTGAGTTCAAAACATTTTCAATTTCCGTTCCGCTCATTTCCGAAGTAATCTGGTACGGCACCTTCTTTTCCTGTTCTAACGGAACACTCACAGGTATCTGGCTTTCAGGTTCTTCAACTGGCTGCCTAAACGGGGTTCCTGCCACCTTTTCATCCGTTGTTCTTTGTTCCTCCACGCTCGCCCCTTCATCAATTGGCTTTTGTTCAGGAGCAGGTGCATTCTCAAGGGCTTCATTCGCGAAAATTTCCATATTCTCAATTACTGCGGGCGCCCTCTCACTATGATTTTCAGCGACCTTGTCCGCCATCTCCCCCTGGCTTACCTCTGTCTCCTCAAAAACCTTAAAGGATGTTAATTGATCCCTCTTATATATTACCTTTTCATCGTGCGTTTCCTTCAACGGCGCATTCGGATTCAGCATTTCTGGCATGGGTAAATTACTTCCCACGCCCTTAAAATATGTTTCACCCCCTATTATCCTATGGCCGGAATGGAAAATTCCATAACCAAGGCATGCAAGCTAATGGAAAAAAGGAAATACTCCAAGGCTTCGGAACTTTTCACAAAAATACTCCAAGCCGAGCCCAGGAACGGGATGGCGCTCAACCTCAACGCGCTCTGCCACGTGCGAATGGAAAAGTACAAAGATGCCATTCTGCTTTTCAACAAGGCAATAAAAGCCCACCCAAGAGACCCATTTGCCTATGGGGAGAAGGCAAAAACGCTTTTCCTCATGAATCAAGCAAAAAAATCACTCCCTGTTTTCAACAAGGCGATAAAGCTTTCCGAAGATGGAAAATACAAGGCGAAGCTCGTGTGTTCTGCAGCAGTTGCCCATTTTCTTCTGGACAAAAACAAGAAAGGACACTCCCTTCTCAATGAAGCATATTCCATCGACCCGGGGGAAACAGCATCCAGCCTCAAGATAATTTACAACAACATATCCACCAAATTAAAATTCCCGAGAAGCAGAAAAGCCGCTTTTGAAAAAAGCATAGGGCTTCTTGGGAAAAAGGGCTGATTATTTGCAGGACAGCGAACAGGTTCTTAATTCCGCATACCAAAGCATGCAGGAAAACAAGGTTGCAGATGCAATCCACCAACTAAACGACTTTGTCAAGAAAAAGCCGGACTCACTAAAAGCATGGAAGCTTCTTGGAATTTGCTATGAAAAGTTGAAGAGGTATGCCGAAGCAGCAGGCTATTTCGGAAAGGCGCTTGAGATTGGCCCCACTGATTTCTTTTCCTGCAGGGAAAAGGCAAGGTGCCTTTTCATGAGCGGCCAGTTTGAGGAGTCGGCCAAATTCCTGGAAAAAGCCGCAGGGCTTGCGGAAAAAAAGAATGAAAAAGTTGAACTCCTGGTTGAGAAAGGGGTTGCCCATGCACTCCTTGGGGACGGAAACGCGGCAAAAGCATTCAGTCAGGCATATGAAATAGACCCAAAACTTACAGCGGACGACATGCAGAGGTTTTTTGAAAAGATATCTGAAAAAGCCAATATCACTCTTGAGAAAAAGCTGAGTATTCAAAAGTCAATAAATCGGATAAGAAGCGGTAGTGCTCCAGTGAAATAAATTACCTGCCCAATGTTTTTTCCAGTTCTTTCAGCATCTTTTCAGAAGTCGCGCTTTTTCCGGTAAACAGCTCAAATGCTTTAACCCCCTGAAAAAGCAGCATCAAATCCCCTGTAACAACTTTGCATCCTTTCTCCCTTGCCTCTTTTAGCAATTTAGTATATTTAGGAGTGTAAACAACATCAAAAACTACCTGCCCCTCCCCCAAAAGCTCTTTTGGAACAGCGCTCATTTCCTCGCGCGGGTGCATTCCCAACGGGGTGGCATTGATAACTATATCTGCTTCTTTGCAGGATTCTTTCAAAACTTCATCACCCAATCCCCTGCCCTCAATTTTCCCGAACTTTTCCATATCCTTTGCAAGCCCCTCAGCTTTCTCCCCGTCAATATCCAGAACAACTATTCTTTCAACTTTCCCCTCCGCGAGAAGTATGTAACTCACCGCTCGCGCAGCGCCTCCCGCACCCATGAGCAAAACCTTTTTTCCTTCAGTTTCAACCCCCTGCGACTGCAAAGCCGTCAATGCACCATAAGCATCAGTATTGCTCCCATATAATTTCCCCTCTTTATTTACTATAGTATTAACAGCGCCAATTGCAACCGCGTCATCACCAATAAAATCAAGAAATTCCATAACTGCACTTTTGTGCGGAATGGTAACATTTGCGCCAAGCACTTTTGAAAATCTCAAATTCTCAACAAACGCGCCCAACTGCCCAGGAAGCACATGCATCCTTGCGTAAACAGCATCCATCCCGTTCTCCTCAATTGCCTTTCTCTGCATGGGAGGGGAAAGCGAATGCACAACCGGGTCCCCCAAGACAAACATTAGCTTGGTTTCCTTTCCAAGCTTCCCCTCATCAAAATCGCTAAAAGTCATCTCCAAGTCATCCACTTCAACCTGGCCAGGCGCACTCTCCTTTCCCATTTCCAAAGAGGCAAAAGTAAACGGTGCACCATAATACGGGGAAAGCATGCGCGAAACCACTCCCAACCCCCCCATGCAAAAAGAAACGCAACCCTCTTTTGCAAGCTCAAGCGCAACTTCATTATCGCCAACTTTCTCGGCAGTGCAAATGATTTTGCAAACATCCGCACCCATCTCCCCCATCTTCCCCTTAACTTCCCTCAACTCCTCCAATTCAGGAGTATCTCTGTAATGCGCACTAACAATCAATTTCTTTCCCGCCCCTTTGACCATTTCACAAAGTCCCTTTGCATTCTCCCCCCGCAACTCAACATCAACGTATTCCGCAATTCCCAAAAGCCCCCTCAACTTTTCCATCCTCTCCTCTTCCGTTCCCTCGTACTTTCCCATCTCCCAAACAGGGCGGAGGGTAACAATCAGCGGCTTTTTCGCTTCATGCCCTTTCAACTTCCCAATCCCCTCATCACTGAAAAAATCAGCCCTAACTTCAATTAAGTCCGCCTTTTCCTCGGCGGACTTGAGCATCTCAACTGAAAACACAGGAACGCAAACAGAACTCATACCCCAATACCACTGAAAAACTATTTAAATGCAGTTGGGGAATCAGCTTTATGGCGAGTTCATCAGGGAGCAAGGGAATCAGAAAGAGGCTGGCTAAGGCAAAGGAGGACATAAAGAAAGGCAAAATCGGAATAGCAATGCGAAGCTACCGAAGCATACTCAAAAAAGACCCCGAAAACGAGGAGGCATTGCGAGGGCTTGCCCAACTTCTGATTTTGCGAGAAAGGTACAGGGAGGCGCAGGAGCTCCTTGACAAGATAATGGAACTGTACCCCGAAGACGAATATTCCGAGAAGATGAAATCCGAAATTGAGAAAAAGGAAAAAGAGAAAAAGAAGGGGAAAAAGAAGAAAAAGAAAGGCAAGAAGAAAAAGAAGCTCAAACCACCGAAGATACCCAAGAATAAGAAGGAAGAAAAGGATGAAGAGCAGGAAGAGGATGAGCCAGAGGGGGAAGAGCAGGAAGAGGATGATTGGGAAGAGGCAGAGGATGAGGGAAAGTTTAAGGACACCGAAGAAGAGCCTGCCAAACCCCCGTCTCCCCGCGATTTTGTTGACAAGATATCCGACGCCAAAGTTCTTTCCGGAACCCCCGACGAGCTGGTTGCACAAAGGCATATGGAAGAAATACTCAAGCTTGACGAAATGGCAGAGGACTTGAGGAGGGAGGCACTTTTCGTTTTCTCCCATGATTTGGACATTGGAAAATACAAGGAAAACATAATCAGGATAGACAAGGCGCTCTCGGAAGCAAAAGAAGAGCTCAAATCGGTAAAGGAAAAGGCAAAAAAGGAGGCAAAAAAAGCGGAGAAAAAGAAATCCCCTGAAAAAAGCGATGAAGCGGCGGAAAAGATTTACAAGTCCGAAGAGCCCAAATTCTACGCCCCCTTTTCAAAATTGAAAAAAGACCTCCGCAACATGAACAAGAAAAACATTGAGCTTGTTTTTGAGACTGACCAGGTAAGGGCTGCAACAACCCTTGACCGGGACGCATTTTTCAAGGAAGATGGAGGCACGCTAATTTACGACGAAGACGGAAAGAAGAAAACAATAAAGCTGAACCCGAGCGAGATAATAGAGGCGGCGATTTCCAAAAGGCCGGCAATAATCACAATTGACGGAAAGAACATGGAAACCGGATACCTGAAAGCCCTCCGCCTGCTTAAGCTGAACAAGGTGAAAAACATTTTCAAGCGCGAGCTTCAATCGCTCAACGCATCAGGAGTTGAGGACGAACGTTTAGAGAATGCCCGCGGAATACACAATACCATAAGCGAGCAGGTAGATGATGTGCTCAGGGTGCTTGAGCCCTCCCCACTCTCCGATGACACCCTGCAGAAAGTCGAGAGAAACGTTGACAGGTACTACCGCCACTCCGAGCTCTACACTTCTACAAAAGCCGAGGATTTTGAAAGCGCAATTGAACTGCTCCTGGGCGCAAAAGTGCTATTCGAATGGAAGGGAAACGAGGAAGCTGAAGGGAAAATAATAGGGCACAAAGGAGGAAAGCTTATTGTTGACAAGAAGGGAACATGGAAACTGTTTTTCCTTGAACTCCCCAAAACCGAAAGGATAGAGTTAAGCATACTTGAAGTAAAGGGGGTAATCCCAAGCGATTCCGTCCTTGAGGCGCGCCTGAGGAAAAACGTTTACACTGCATTCGACAAAATAAAGAGCAAAAGGCTAACCCCGGAGCACAAGATAGACATCGCGCTTTCAACACTGGAGCTTGCAAAGCAGAATGAAAAATTCCTAAAAAGAATAATCGCTTCCGCGCGCGAGCTGAGGATTGAGAGGGCGATGGTCGACTCTGAAAAGCAGGAGGCAAAAAAACTCTCACTCGGCCACTACCGCGAGCTTGAAAGAAGCAAAAGATACGCGGAAATGCTTGCCATCCTAAAGGACGGCTTTGACAATTTGTGATTTCCTGCGATTGCAATGAAGGCATGCGTTCAGATAGGGGCGTGGAAGCAAACATCTTCTGCACTTATTTGCAAAAAACCTAATCCCATCAGCGACCGTAGATATTGTCATGATGGCTAAAATCCTCGAACAGGATAAAATTTTCTTTCTTGAAAACCCTGAACACCAAAACAAAATACTTGCCAATATGAACTCTCTTGTGGGTTTTCATATCATGCCTAAGGTTTTTGTACCTCTCAATTGTTTTTTCATCATTCGCTATTATCTCTTTTACTTTTTTGTTTATTATTCCAACGATTCTCTTCTCCCTTTTTGCAAGCTTCCTCAATTTTCCCTTGAGCCCGTCACTCATGTCAAACTCAAAAGCCACTAGCGCACCCTGCAAAGCTCGTCAAGTTCCTTTACGCCCATCTTCCTTTTTCCGTGCTTTTTGAAATGCTTCTCCTCATTCTCAAGTAGCTTTTTGGCATATCCCTCGCTCGCCTCCCTCTCGACAAAATCATCCCCGTACATCTCGATAAACTTGTTAAGTGCCTCGCTCTTGTCCCTCAACCCGAACTTCGCCTTAACCACATTAAGAACCCTGTTTGCATACTCATTCAACGTAATTCTTGCAAGAATCATTATATACACCTCAAATTCACATTATATGCACATTAAGTGCACATACCAAGTATAAAAACTTTTTCACCGCGTTCCGCTTTCTCCTACTCCTGCAACTAACCAGTTTTCAAATAATTAAGAAAAAAGAAAAGTGAAATATCCCGTGCTCTGCTACTTGCCTTCCTTTTGCGCAACCATTTCCGCAATTGCCTTGGCGGACTCAACAACAAACTCCTTCACATTTGCCCTTCCCCCCTCAGAGCCAATATCTTCAATAATCTTTCCTACCCTCTTTTTGTCTGATGCTTTTCCATACAAGTGCGATGCAATTTGTGCAGCAAATGATCCAAAGACCACAGCTACCACTGCAAGCGATCCTTGCACGAATCTATTAATAGTTTGCAAGAGGCCAAAATGAATTGCCATTGCCCACACTGCCACTCCCGAAAGGGCACCTGAAGCAGAAGACCCACCCGGGTCCCTGCCATTTTCCAAAAACTCACTTATCGTATTTCCCCAAATCCTGTTTCTCAACTCCTCCTTAACTTCGGTTCCGCTCTTTTTTGCATCAATCTGCACTTCCACTTCCGCGTCAATAAGCTTTCCAACAAGAGGCCGTATATCCTCGATTCTTTTCCTGTGCTTTGCGCCGAGCCTCTCAATTTCCCCCTTTTCGCTTTCCGTGAGCGAAATTCTTTTGAAAAAGCTCTCTATACTCCTTCCATTAACCTCTCTTTTCGGTCCCCTGACATTAATTTCAATAGCATTATCCCCATTTACTTTCGCGCCCCGCACAACCCTTTCTGCTGCCTTCATGGATATCACCTTCAATTCAAGATAATATTATGGAACCCATTATTTTTAAATATTTACATTAAACTTCATTGATTACAACACAAACTTTTACTTCCTCCCTCCCACTCCCCTGAACCTTTGCGGAGCATTAAAATAGTTTGTCATAAAAAGCAGATTATGAAGCAGGTTCGGCAGGGGAGGACCATTCACAGGCACAAGACAATGGCGATGCTTAGGTCCCTTCAGGAAAACAAGAACATCGGTGACGCCCTGCTCGTATTCTTTGCCGCTCTTTTTCTCCTCTCTGCGTTTGAATTCTACCCCCTGCCAGTAATTTTTGTTCTGGCTCTGGCTGCAGGAGCAGTTGCATACAAGTTCGCCCCATTCGGCACCCTTGCCGCCCTCTTCCTCGCCTTTCCCGCAGTTGCCTACCAATCCCCTGTATTCGCATGGATTCCCTATTCACTAATAATAGCGATGGCAATGTTCGAGGTTTTTGAGAACTGGCACATAATAGCAATTCTCTCAATACTCGTTCTCGCCCCTTTCGCGCCGTTCCCCGTATCCCTGCTCTCCGGCTTTGTATACCTTGCAATGGCGCTTTCCGCACTATTCGTGGGCTCGAAAAGAAGCGTGCTCATCTCCATCCCAAGCATATTTTTGGTGCTCCTTCTCTCCACAGTATGGCAGGCGGACAACTCCGCATTCATGCCAGTAACTCACTCAAACTACGGAGCCCCCATAGAGCTACTTAAAAACAACAGGCTTAACGCTCCCGATTTCCTAAACCTTGTGCCAGAGGGAATAAACGCAATCATGAACCTCTTCGACACCCGCATAATAACCTCAATAGGCGAAGCCCTCAACCTTGTATTAAACAATACAATCATCTTATTCACCCAGGACAGCGCGTTCCTCCAGCTCGCAATTTGGGCAATAGCCCTTTACATAATCGGCTACCTCCCCGGGAGGGTGAAATTCAAGAAAAAGCAGACAATTGCCTCCCTCTCCCTCCTCACAATACCCCCAGTCTACTACTTAATCTCCCAGATTTACGGAACACAATTCCAATACGAAATGATTGTCTACATCCTCCTCTCAATAGCCGCAATATTCCTTCTTGAGCACTTCAACATCAACTTAAGCAGGGAGCGCGTGCTCATGAGAAAGGAGAAGGCAAAGGCATTCGGCAAGTTCGGGGTGCAAGATATGCTCGAGGGGGAAAGCGTTGACATGAACCAGATTGGGGGATATGGCGACGTGAAATCCGAGCTAAAGGAATCAATAATCTGGCCATTGCGCGAGAAAGATTTAAGCTACACGTACGGCATAAAGCCACCCAACGGAATACTGCTTTTCGGCCCCCCCGGAACAGGTAAAACCCTCCTAATGCGCGCACTTGCAAAGGAGCTTGATGTAGGTTTCTACTATGTAAAGGCATCAGAGCTCCTTTCAGAATGGTATGGTGAAAGCCTGCCGTATGACGAGGAACTGCTCATCTCGCAAAACGGCAAAGCCCGGCCTGAGAAAATAGGAAAAATAGTTGAGGAAAAAATGAATTGCGAAGTTCTCAGCTTTGACGAAAATGGAAAGGGAAGATTCTCAAAAATAAAGGACCACATAAAGCACAAATGCACCTCCCCCATTTACGAGGTGAAAACAAGAACCGGAAGAAGGATAAAAGTAACCGACTACCACTCACTTTTCGCACTTAACGGGGGAAAAGTGGAAAGCATTCCCACCTCCCAACTCACCCCGAAGAAATCATTCATCGCAGTCCCCTCTAAAATTGAATTCTCCAGGTCACCATTAGAGAAAATAAACTTTCTTTCCTCACTTAGTGAAAACGACCACAATTTATGGGTAAAGGGCGCAACAGAATACCTTTCAAAAGCAGAAGAAAAGCTCGGGATTGAAAAAACAGCCTCCATACTCGGAATAAACAGAAAACGGTATTTCAGGCAGATACTCAAGAATGGCACAGGGGTGCGCGCAGGAAAATTCCTCTCATTAATGGACGAGGCAAAAATCCATTTCAACCCGTCCAAACTCCGAATTTACTCCGGCAAAAACTCCCTTCCGGGGGAAATGGAAATAGATGAGCAGCTCTCCCACTTTCTGGGGCTCTGGGTTGCCGAGGGCAGCTACAACAGGAAGGACACTGTCAGGATAAGCACTTCTGCAGGGGAGGAGGAACACATCACAAAATTATGCAAAGGGCTTTTTGGCAACATAACATTATACAAAAAGAAAAACAGCAAGGGAAGGGACATCTACATCGGCTCCAGGCCCCTATACGTTCTTATGAGGCACACCATCGGGCTTGACCACGGCGCGAGGAAGAAAAGCATTCCCCGAATCGCGTTCTCCCTTTCCAGAAACAACATGGCCGCATTCCTCCGCGGCTACTTCAGCGGGGACGGGAGCATATACACGAACCAGAGGAATGTTGGCATGGTTGAGGCGAGCACAGCAAGCCACGGGCTTGCCAGCCAGCTTATGTACCTGCTCCTTTACTTTGGAATAGTCGCGTCGGTTTATGACAAAAAGGAAAGCAACGGGCATACCGCAAAAAGGGTATGCTTCTCTGGAAGCGAAAACATGCGGAAATTCGGGGAAATCGGATTCCTTGATTCCGTTCGTTCAGACCGGCTGGGCTTCTGCTCGCACGCAAGCAAGTGGCAGAGAAGCAGGCAGATTCCCATAACCGGCGAACTGAGAAACTCAATTTCACGGCAGATGCCCCACTGGTCATCTTCGGCAACAGCCGGAAGCAGCATGCTCATGCAGTTCGGAGGAGAGGAAATAGAAGCGGAAATGCAGCAGGCAATTGAAAGCGACATGTTCTTTGACAGGGTGGAGCAAATAACAAGAGTCGAAGACGAGGAATACGTTTACGATGTATCAGTCGACCCGTGCCAGAACTTTGCGGGCGGGTTCGGAGGAATATTTGCGCACAACAGCGAAAAGAATGTAGCCGAGATTTTCTCGATTGCCCGAAAGAATGCGCCCGCAATACTCTTTTTCGACGAAATCGATGCAGTGGGAAAAAGCAGGGACTCTTACAGCGCGGACGATGTGGCCCCCAGGGTAATGAGCACCCTACTTCAGGAACTGGACGGGTTCAAGGAAAAGTCAGGCAAGCAGGTAATTATGGTCGGAGCAACAAATGTCCCCCACCAGCTTGACTCAGCGCTCATGAGGCCCGGAAGGTTTGACAAGCTGATTTACATGCACCTCCCAGACGAGGATGCAAGGGAGGAGATTTTCAAGGTGCACACCCGCAAGCTGCCTGTGGAAGAGAGCGTCGACTTCAAGAAGCTCTCCTCAATGACCACCCGCTACTCCGGGGCGGACATAAAGAACATATGCACCGAAGTGGCGCGGCTTGCCGCAAAGGAAGCGGTAGCACAGGATGCCGTAGTCCCCCTGAGAATGGACCACTTCAAAAGGGTCATGAAGAGCATAAAGCCAAGCACCTCGCTTTCGAAGCTCGACGATTACGAGAGGTTCAGGATTGACTTCGAGAGAAGGATCGGAGAGGAGGAAGAGGAGGAAGAAGGGGAGGAGACAGGGGTGAGGTGGGAGGACGTTGCAGGCCTTGGGAAAGTGAAGGAATTCCTCCTCGAATCAATTGAGCTACCCCTTCTCCACGAGGATTTGATTAAGGAATACAAAATAAAGCCCTCCAAAGGACTTCTCCTCTTCGGCCCCCCTGGATGCGGGAAAACACTCATGGTAAAGGCGGCGGCCAATGAGCTCAAGGCAACATTCCTTACAATCAG
Source organism: Microcaldota archaeon (assembly GCA_964441305.1). Classification (GTDB taxonomy): domain Archaea; phylum Micrarchaeota; class Micrarchaeia; order Anstonellales; family CAYTXD01; genus CAYTXD01. The sequence continues at coordinate 3,073 of CAYTXD010000004.1, read as the reverse complement.
CGGCGCGGAGCTTATGAAAAAAGGATACCAATACAGCGTGGAAGTGATAAGGGACACATTCAACCGCGCAAGGGAAAACTCCCCCTCGATAATTTTCATGGACGAGATAGAGGCAATGGCGCCGAACAGGGACTTCCGCTCAGGCGGGGCGGTTGCCCAGCTCCTCACCGAGCTCGACGGGATAAAGGAACTTAAAGGGGTAATGCTCATCGGAGCAACCAACAAGCCCTGGATGCTGGACCCTGCGATAATGAGGCCGGGGAGGTTTGACAAAGTTGTATTCATACCCCCTCCTGATTTAGATGCAAGGAAGAGGATATTCGAGCTAAACCTCCAGAGCGTTATGGAGCCGGACATTGACTTGACTGAAATCGCCCACCTGACTGAGGGCTTCTCCGGGGCGGACATTGCGGCAGTTTGCCAGGATGTAAAGATGGGCCTTGTGCGCGAGAGGCTGAAGAAGGGCAAAAAGCCCAACCTGACAATGAAAATGCTAAAGGGCGAGGTTAAGGAAAGAAGGCCCTCCATTACCTCAAAGCAGCTTGCCGAATTCTTCAAGTTCCTCAAGGAGCGCGGCGAGCTTGAGGGCGAGCCCCCAGGCCCAAGCGGTGACGAGTACATGTCCCAGTACAGGTAAATGAAAGTTTTACCTCCCTCTCACTGTACCTACCCACCTTTTCCCCTGCTGTACTTATCATTTACTGTACCTACCCTCCCTTCCCCCTACTGTACTTATTACTATACTATAGTTATGTATTCTATAGTCATGTATTAATGCCGTTTACTCCAACATGCTCTTTACAGGACCATTCCCCCTCGCGTGCACACCAATAGTATTATAAACAACCTATGAGCAATCATTATGTTTTACGGAGGTGCAATTGTTTTTTGCAAAAGCAGCAATTCAGTTATGCAGATTAATTTGATTTATGAAGTAAACTACGTCTTTAAGAGTAGAAAAAATAGTCAGATGACGTAAGTTATTCTGATATTTATAAATAAAACTTTATATAAGTTGATAACATTTAAAAAGCTTATGAGAAACAAGCATACAATTCCCATGAAAGAGGCCTATATTGGGTCCTGAAGGAAGGTTATGAAGGGCAAAAAAATAAAAAAAGAAAAAAAACGTCGCCGGTAATATTGTTTATTGCCCTTCTCCAAAGGCGACGCAAAAGGTGGTTAAGTGAAAGGAATCAACGCAAAAAGAATCGCTGCGTTGGCTGCAGGAGCAGCAATGCTCGGTGCATCAGTTGCAGTTGCTGACGTCGTATACGGAAGCACGCAATTGGTAAACCAGAACGGCCAGCCAGTAGTGAAAGTGATAGTAGGAGAAAACGCCGCCGCATCTGACGGAGTTGCAGCTGCAAACATTGCAGCGGAAATCGCCAACAGGGCTTACAAGAGCTCAACACTTACAGCAAGTGTGACAGGCGAGGCAGCATGCACATCCGAAGGCGGTGGAGAAGGTGGCACAGGAACATGCGCCATTACAGACAAGAAGGTGACTCTTGAAGTTACACTCCCAGGAGTAGTAACAGGAGCACACGAGTTCTCAACCCTTATCAATGACTACATTGACGAGGAGCTGCAGAACAGGGATGATACAGACACCTATGATGCAACGCTTTCTAGCAACGACGCATCAAAGGTCCTCTCACCACTGAGGGATTCCCCAGCAATAGACGAGATCTACAGGATTGGGCCAAACCAGTTCCCAGGATTCCAAGTAGTATCTATTCAGGACCCAAAGGCAGCTGAGACCTACAAAGAGGAGCAGAGCTTCTGGGTAGGAGGAGAAGTTGACTTTGACTCTTCGGATGACGAAGTAACTGCAGACCTTGAGGTTGTTGCATACAGCGCAAGGTTTACGCACAATGACTACGGTCTCCCTATATGTACTGGAAACCTTAATGATACAGGGGACTATGGCTCGTGCGGCTCTTCTTCAACTGACAGGCTTGATACACACAGGGTACCTGTTAAGTTCCTTGGAGAGGACTGGGTCATCAGCGACATATCTGAGCCAGCTAACGGTGGTCTTGACTCCTCCACAGGAGCAGAGAGGGGAGGAAGAGTCAAGATTGCAAAGGAGGCATCCTACGGAATCATCAACGTGGGAGACGCTCTTGACGCAGGCACAGTGCAGGTGAAGCTTGCAGACATTTCAGTCGCAGTAGGTGCTAACAATGAACACCCTGCAATAGTCGACATTCTCGACTCAACTGGAGCAGTCCTTGCACAGCAGCAGATTTCGCCGGACACAACATACACATACACAACTCCGGGCGGAACCTCAGTGAGGATACACGTCTACCAGACATCCCCAGGTTTCACGCTTCAGGCGAAGTGGGCAGAGATGGCCATTTACTCTGAAGAGCTTGAGCTTGACGACGACGAAGAGGTTGACGACGATGAGAATGACGAATTCGAGGTTGCAATCTACTGGAAGAACAGGTCCGGAAGCGTAACAGATGATGATGCAGACCACTTGAGGGAGATTGTCGTCTACCAGACAGACCCAGGCGAGATGATGGAGGGAGACACACTCAACTTCCTTGCAGACCCGGTTGCATTCCAGCTTGAATACAACGGGCTTGACCTTTCGTCATCCGACATTGATAAGCTGCAGTTCAAGATTGACGACGACTTCAGCATAAACAGCGATGTGGCAAATACCCCGAACAGTGACACATGCGGAGACGAAAAAGATCTCGATGATGTGCCTGCAATCGAAGTGTCCTCCAGTGTTGACAATGCATTCGAGATTGAGGTCGGCGTCGGCGGCTCCACATACGCAGTCGACAAATTCTGGTATATAATGGGCAACGACTCGCATAGCAGTGGCAACGGCTCAATATACCTGAAGCCATCCGGAGCGAGCTGCTATTATGTCGTACCTACAACCGGCGGCAGTACCAATTCAGTTGAGTATGTGACAGCTGGAGATGATGCGGAAATCACCTTTGAGAATGTAACTCTAGGAGGTGCTGGCACTGACTACTGGAAGGTGAACATAACTGAGGATGCGGGAGAGTACGACTCATCCAGCGAGAACTATGTGACATGGAGC
>CAYTXD010000003.1:0-18163 GCA_964441305.1 Microcaldota archaeon | reverse complement strand
GAAGGAGCGCGACAAAAATTGGCACATTTACATTTCCGAGAGCGAAATGGGTTAGTGATGCGGGAATCACATAAATCATCATGATTGAAAGCGAGCAGGCAATGGCATGCTTGTAAGGCATCTTTCTCAGCTGAACAAGAAGCGGGACCAGTATCACTCCCCCCCCTATCCCGAGAAATCCAGATGAAAATCCAGCCAGCATCCCTATAACTATAGTGAATGCAATCTTCTCTTTCATGGGCATGCACGCAGCAATATTGATATCTCCCACCATTGCACCCTTCTTCTCCTTCAGTATAATATACCCAAGCCCAAGAAGCAGCACGGCAATAATTGCCATCAAAAATTCCCCCGAAACATAAGTAGTTGCAATGGCCCCAAGAACCGCAAAAACAGAGCCAACCAATCCGGTTGCAATCGTGGTTTTCTTTTTAATTAATTTATGCTTGCTGTAGACAAACACCCCTGCCAATGCAGCGGGAATGCTCAATGGAAGCGCAGTGGCAATAGCAACCTCTCCCGAAAGGCCAAGAAGCACCCTAAGCAGGGGGATTTTTATCGTAGCGCCGCCAATCCCGAATGCGCCGGAAACGATTCCGCTTACAATTCCAATCAAAAAACCTACAACTAATTGCAATAAATCGTGCATTGCTGACTTATTGCAACAGCAATAAATAAAACCCCTTTGAAAAAACACCCTCCAAACTTATAAACAACGAAATTCCACCCTACTGCATGCGCGAGGCAATGCTCTACTCAAAAGCAAAAGAAAACTCTGTGGACTGCTTTCTTTGCAACAGGAAATGCCACATACCCGAGGGTGCAAGGGGCTTCTGCGGGGTACGGGAAAACAGGGAGGGCACCCTCTACTCTTTGGTTTGGGGAAAATGCTGCTCTTGGAACGTTGACCCTATTGAGAAAAAGCCCTTCTACCACTTCATGCCCGGCTCAACTTCCTTCTCGATAGCAACAGTCGGATGCAACTTCCGCTGCCTCTGGTGCCAGAATGCAAGCATCTCTCAGGCAAAAGAGATATTCGGAGAGGACCTGCCGCCCGAAAAGATAGTGGAACTCGCAAAGCAGACCAATTCGAAAGGAATAGCATACACCTACACAGAACCCACAATTTTCTTTGAATATGCATACGATACCGCAAAGCTCGCAAAGCCCGAAGGCCTCTACAACGTTTTCGTTACCAACGGCTACATGACCCCTGAAACAATTGATAAAATGGGAAACATTGACGCAAGCAGGATAGACCTGAAGGCATTCAGCGACAAGCTTTACAGGGAGGGATGTGGGGGCGCGGAACTCCAGCCGGTTCTTGACAGCATAAAATTGCTCCACAAAAAAATGCACATTGAAATAATCACCCTTCTCATACCAACAATGAACGACTCGGATGACGAGATTCGCGCACTTTCAAAATGGGTTGCGGGAGTAAGCAAGGACATCCCCCTCCACTTCACCGCCTACCACCCCGCCTACAAGCTTGACATCCCGCCTACGCCACTCTCAACATTGATGAAGGCAAGAAAAATAGCAATAGACGAGGGGCTTAATTACGTTTACACCGGAAACCTTCCAGGGGAGGAAGGAGAAAACACATACTGCCCCAACTGCGGCGAGCTCCTCATAAAAAGGTACTGCTTCTCCCTTATGGAGGACAAACTGAAAGGCAAAACCTCCTGCCCGGAATGCGGAACAAAAATAAACATAATCCAAAACTTGTAGAAACATTTTTATTCATTGCAACCATATCCCAATTCATGCGATTTAAACACATAACCCCCGGAATCCTCCTTTTGGCGTTACTCACTTCACTCGTTTTTTCCTCAACATTTTCTGGAACAATACAAAACGAGGATAAAGTGGGGCTTTCAAACACAAACCTTGAGATTATACAGGGGGGCGAAGTTATTGTCGACGGCCTTACCGTCACGCAGGGCAGGTATTCATTCGAGCTTGCGGACGGCTACTACATTCTCCGCGCCTCAAGGTTCGGCTACGCGCAAAGGGTTTTCGGGATAGAGGTTGACGGAGAAACCCAAAGGAATTTCATAATGCCGAGAAACTCCCACATCTCGGACATTTACGGCCAGGTTCTTTCCAACGGAGTTCCCTTGGAGGGCGCAAGTGTACTGGTTAAGGTTGACGGCCTTGTTTTCGAAAGGGGAACCTCCCATGATGGGGGAATGTATGTACTCAAGCACGTTCCGGAGGGAACTGCAACAGTTTCCGCTTCAATGGAAGGATACCGGACAAATGAAATTTCAGCCATTGAACTTAAGAACGGCCGGCCGGCGCACCTCGATATCCAACTCTCCAGAACCGGGGAAAACGGAAATGGCGAGCCGGCCCCCTCCCAATACTCCATCCAGGTTCCGGAAAAAGTAGATTTGGGTGAAACATTGACAATCCAACTTTCCTCTAACCTCGGCCCGATTGCCAACGAGCTGATATCCGTTCAAACTCCCTCCGGCACTTTCAACATAGCAACCGATGGGCAAGGTGAGGCAAAACTAAATGCCGCAGAGGAAGGGACCTATATATTCACATACATGAACATTTCCGAGGCAACGGTGGTGGAAGAGGAAGCGCCCCCAATTCCGGAAGACCATGAAAATGAAACCACACCAGGGACAGGAAACGGCGAAACACAGCCACCTCCCGCCGAACAGGACTCTCCGCTTCTTCTTATAGTAATCTTGGTTTCCGTAGTTCTGCTTATACTAATTATAGGGACGGCAATCCTTTTCCTAACCAAGGGAAAGAAGCAGGAAAAGCCGGAAGGCGGGAAAAAATAGCCGGAATTGAAGTAATCTACCTGCAAAATCACTCAGGCCAATGAAACAAGCACCTAAAAACTGTTGAAAACTACCACACACACAAGCGGGATTATCAAATTATCATCAATCTCCAAAGGAAGGGTTTCCGCAAAAGTGCATAAAAAGGAAACTGCCACCCCCAACGGAAGGCCCACAAAGAAAACCGAAGAAAGAGATGCAATTAAAAAGCCTGCCGCCCCCTCCCATGTTTTCTTCTTATTGTAAAAGATTTCATGCCTTCCCTTTCTTCCTATTATTGTTGCTGCCGCATCTCCCAACGCCAGAATAATAATAGTCGCAATTATTTTCTCAACGCTAATGACCAATGAAACAGAGATAAGTGCGCCAACGAAGTACCACAGGGACCCCTTGCCTGGCATTGAACCCTCCCTTTCAAATTCCTCCAGCATTTTATCGACTAATGGAATCCGCTTTCCCGTAAGCTTGAGGTGGAGAAGTACTGCGCCCGCTATTATGCAAAGGAAAAGCAGAAATGCCGTATCCATGACACCAAGGAAAATTATTATCATTATGAAAATAATCCCAAGCAAAACATGGAATACCTGTCTCTTGGCTTCCTTCATCTTACCTTCCTCCCGATTTTTTTTAGTATTGCCTCTGCCAGTGTACTGCTAACAAATGCAAGCCCCGAACTTGCCGCAACATCCGCGAAAGTGTGAATTCCCAGGTAAACTCTTGAAAACCCAGTAACCAATGCAAACAAAAAATAAACCGGAAATGACGCATAACCTACAGTTGAAGTCATAAGCGAGAATGCGGCTAGCGCGTGACCGCTGGGAAGGGACGGGTCGGCAGGACACTCGATTTTTGAAGGCAGCTGCACACAGGGCCTCTCCACTGCCAAAATCTCCTTTACTCCGAAAGATAGTACCGCAGCAAACGCAAGAGTCACCAATATGAACAAGAGCCTTTTTCTCTCCCTGAAATGCCAGGTTGTAAATGTCAGCAGAAGTAGCACAATAACCAGCAGATGCCGGTCTACAAGAACCGAAATGCCAGTTAAAACTCCAACATCCATTCCGCTTATGAGTGCGGTAAGTGCATCAGCCATGCTATTCCTCAGGAGAGGATGCTTAAATAGATAACTTTTTAAGCCTCCAAATCATTTTCAATTCATGGGCCTTTTGGACATGCTGAAAGAGGTTTTCTCAGGAAAGAAAAAAACAAGGAGCAGATTTGGCGGGAAAAAGCACAAATGCCCAAAGTGCAAAGAGGAGATAACCCTTGACATGGAGCGCTGCCCGAACTGCGGAACCCGCATTTCATCAATGTTCAAAATAAACTGCCCAAAATGCGAAACAGAAAACTCAATCGATGCAAAAGTGTGCAAAAAATGCGGCTATAACTTCGAGTCCGCAGAAAAGGAATCTGTCCACCAGCCCCAGTACCGCTGCCCAATCTGCGGCTACGTCGCGAATTTCTACATGCTTCGCTGCCCGGCGTGCGGCACAAAGTTTGCGGTTTAATCCAGGAATATCCTATTTCTTCCAAAGCCAAACCCCTCTGGGAGAAGCTATTCTGCGCTATCTGGAAAGCATGTTCTTTCTGAAGAATTCAAGCAGCGAAGAATCGCCTTGAAATTCCGCCTTTCCCTCCCCTGTCTTAGTCACAAGGTCATCCAGCCAGTAGACCTTGTCATTGCAATCAAAACTGAAAGGTTTGTTTATCAATTTTTTATTGGAGCTGGAAAGCATTTTGAAGAAAAGGGCGGAGCCCCTGGAGCCGGTGATTTCAACTTTCCCGTTTTTTGTTGACATGGTATAGCGGTAATTTCTTGAAGGCCCACTCAGGTGCGAATTTGCTTTCCTGACAATCCTGCTCCCTTCATGAAGATCCACCGCCCGCTGGGTGACGGTTTTAACAGGCCTAACCTGAAAAAGGTAATACGGAAGAACTCCAATTGAAGATATTTTCTCGAACAACTCCACCAGAGTTTTCCAGTCGGCATTTATGCCCTTTTGGAATACCGTCTGATTCAGGTGGTGTGCCCCCGCCTCCCTTAGAATCTCAACCGCCTTCTCCGTTTCAGGCGTAACCTCCCTGGGATGCTCAAAATGGGCCACCACTCTCACCTGTGTTTTCCTTCTCCTCATGAAATCGCGCAGCACCTGAGGCAGTTTGCCATCCTCTGTAATTCTTTGGGGGTAAAACGCGAGGCACCTGGTCCCGAACCTTAATGCTTGTATGTGCTCCATCCCCCCAAACCTATCCAGAAGCCGTTTTATCTCTCCAGTGGGAAGAAAAAGGGAATCTCCGCCCGTAAACAGAATCTCCCTTATTTCCTTGTTCCTCTTTGTGTATTCAACGGCCTCATCTATTTCTGCCAGCACCTCCCTTTCCTTTCCCACTCCCTGGAAAAGCCGGTAACAGAACCTGCAGTATGAAAAGCAGTTCTGCGTGACCTTTACAAGCAATGTCTGTGAATACTTGTGCTGGGTGTTCTCGGTCCGTGCGTATTCTCTCTCCCCGCTGGTTGTTTCGTGCCCCTTATTGCTAAACTTTCCAGGCAGAACAAGAGGTATAAGAGGGTCTCTGAAATTGTCCCAGTCAATCAGGTCGTGGTAGTGCTTGGTGATAAAAACAGGCAGCCGGGAATTTGCCTCTCTCAACTTTTCCCTGTCCAGCCCAAGCTTCCCCATTGTTTCGGGATGCATCTCAAGAAGCTCCCTCCAAGAGTATCCACTGGGAGCAATATTATTTTTCATGAATATATGTGTTCATGAATATATTTATATGTTACCTAAAAAGTTTCAATCCCTTGCCGCCTTGAACTTATACCCGTAGTGTATTGCCCCTTCCTCTCCATCTTCCCTTACTTTCCTGAAAACAGTTTCAACCTGCATTCCGAAATCAACATCCTGGTATTTTGTATTCACAAGCTGGGCAAGAAGCTTCGGCCCCTCCTCAAGCTCAATGAGGGCAAGCACATACGGAGCTGCCAGCTCAAACCCTTCAGGCGGGGCAGTGATTTCAGTAAACCCGATAACCTTCCCCTTCCCCTCAAACTTCTTGTCAACAAGCTTCCCCCTCCTTCTGCACTTTGCGCAGATATTCCTTGGAGGGAAGTACGCAGTACCGCAGTTCTCGCACACCGTCCCCTTAAGCCCGTATCTCTCATAAATCCTTCTCCAGTTAAGTGCCAAACTTTCCGCCATATTCTCACCAGCCCTTTTTCATAATGTGCACAACCCCTGTTGCGCCGCTTCCCCCTACATTATGGGTCATTCCAACTTCCGCATCCTTTCTCTGCCTTTCTCCTGCATCTCCCCTCAGCTGCCAGACAATCTCAACCGCCTGCTTTACGCCTGTAGCGCCCACCGGGTGCCCGCACCCCTTCAAACCGCCTGAAGTGTTCACTGCAACCTCTCCATCAAGAGCGGTTCTTCCCTCTTCCGTTGCCTTTCCCCCCTCTCCTTTATCAAAAAATCCCAAATCCTCGATTGCAAGTATCTCCGCGATTGTAAAGCAGTCATGCACCTCCAAGACATCAATATCTTCATGCTTCACTCCCGCCATCTCAAATGCCTTCTTTCCCGCTATCTCCGTGGCTTTAAGTTTTGTCAAGCTCTCCCGGTCGTGGAGCGCAAGCGAATCGCTCGCCTGTGCACTGGCAACTATTTCCACCGGCTTATCTGTAAACTCTTTCGCCCTTTCCAGCGGGGCAAGTATTGCAACTGCAGACCCGTCCGTTATAGGCGAGCAGTCAAAAAGCTTCAGAGGAGACGCAATGGTTTTCGAGCCCAAAACCATCTCTTTGGAAATTTCCTTTTGGTACTGCGCATACTTGTTTTTTGCCGCATTCCTGTGGTTTTTTACCGCGACTTCTGCCATCTGTCCTTCTGTTGTTCCGTACTCTTTCATATGCTGCTGGGCCAGAAATGCATAAAGCGCAGGGAATGTCGCGCCATTGAAAAGCTCCCATTCCTGGTCCCCCGCACCCCCAAGGGCGGTGGTGGCCTCTCCGATATTAACATCAGTCATCTTCTCAATTCCACCAACTGCAACAATATCCTGCATTCCGGAAGCGACATCAATGAAACCCTGCCTCAATGCAAGCCCTCCGCTTGCGCATGCTCCTTCCACCCTGGTTGCAGGAATAGGGTTAAGGCCCATATAATCAGCAATAAGTGCCCCTATATGCTCCTGGCCCACCAATCTTCCGGCTGCCATTGTGCCAACATAAAACGCCTCAATATCTTCTCCCTTCACTCCCGAATCATTAAGTGAATTCATTCCGGATTCAAGCACCAAATCCCTGAAACCACGTTCCCATATCTCGCCAAACTTGCTCATCCCGACTCCGATTATTGCAACCTTTCTCATAAAATCACAAACTTTTCAGCTTTCTCCTGTGTTTAACATACTTTCCGTAACTCAGGTACTCCTTATCCTCAATATACTCCGAGCATTTCCTTGCCAAATCCCTTTTCTTTTCCGCAGACCCGTTAACTTTGAGGGCGAATGAATCGCTTCCAGCCCCGCTTCCAAAAGACGTGACCAGCACCCTTTCTCCCTCTTTCGCAACATCAAGCACGCTTGCAAGCCCGAGCATTGCGGCACCTGAATATGTATTGCCAATTTTTGGAACCAGTAAACCCTGCTCCAGCTTCCCCGGCTCAACTCCCAGTTTTTTTGCCGCGGCCCTCGGGAACTTTCCGTTCGGCTGGTGGAACACAACATAATCAAACTCGCGGATTTCCGCCCCCATCTTCTTGAGAAGCCCTTTTGTAGCGCTCAAAACATGCTTGAAATACGCGGGCTCACCTGTAAACCTTCCCCCATGCGATGGGAATTCCGAATGCTGCCTCCTCCAGAAATCTGGAGTGTCGGTGGAAAAAGAAAACGTATCCTCAATATCCGCAATAGTCTCGTTCCCGTCTTTCTTGCCTATAATGTACGCGGCCGCCCCGGCTGCGGCAGAATACTCCAGTGCATCCCCCGGCCTTCCCTGGGCGGTATCAGAGCCGATTGCCAGGCCGTACTTTGCCATTCCGCTGGCCACCATGCCCATGCACATCTGCATTCCCGCAGTCCCTGCCTTGCACGCGAACTCAATGTCAGCGGCAGTCATCTCCGCAGTTGCCCCCAGGGCTTCCGCAACAATTGTCGCGGTCGGCTTCACCGCATAAGGGTGGGACTCGCTCCCGATATATACCGCGCCAATTTCCTGCGGGTTGATTCCTGCCCTTGCAAGTGCATTCCTCCCTGCCTCAACTGCAAGTGTCGCCGAATCCTCGTCAATATCAGGAACGGACTTTTCAATTATTCCCAACCCCTTGGAAATCCTTTCCGGCTCCTCGCCCCAGACATTGGCAATCTCATCTGTTTTAATCCTGTATTTTGGGATGCATACGCCATATCCTACTATGCCGGTCATATCCTGTTCAACTCCGAAGAAATTTTTTCTATATTCATGCCAGTGGTAACAATGGGTATCTGCTCCTTTTCCGCTATTTTCAGGGCAAGCTTGTCCACCTCATCAATCTTGTGAAGCACCACAATGCTTGGCTTCATCGGAGTAACCCTTATAACCACCATCGGGCTTCTCCCGCTTGTCACTTTGGTAAAAAGAAAAGCCCTCTCGCTCATGCTTCCGTAGAGCTTGGGAAGCTGGGAATATGGAAGCTCGAGTATAACTTTCAAACTATCTATAAGCGTGTAGCCATACAGCTTTTTCTGCTCAACAACATCCTCGTTTGCAACAACCTTCCCCTTGATGAGCTTAATGAAATCAACCGCGCTCACTGAAGTTGCGAACTCGTGCGCATGGAAAAACTCCTCGAACGACCCGCCCTTCTCACTGAGCCTCTGGAGAACATGCCCGCCCCTGGCAATATCAATGTCTATCAGCCCCTGGACAAATCTTTTGATGACATTGGTGCCCGGCGATTTTCTCCTATTCCCCTCGTAATCGCTTATTGTAGAAGGGGCAATTTTCAAATAATCCCCAAGCTCCGCCTGGGTTATCCCGAATATTTCTCTCCACTTTTTCATCGTGCCGCCAGGCTTGTCCGAGAGTGCAATCTCCCCGGCTATATCTACTGTAAGCTCATCCATGATAATTACCGCTTCCCTTATGCCCAAAAACGCTTATAAAACTATCGAACCCTTATTCGTCACTTGCCGATAATCAGAAGAAAGGGCATGTTTCGTCTCCCTCTCCACACCAAACCTTTCCTTCTTTTTCCCCAAACTCCACTATTGAATAAGGGTCCCCCCCATACACTCCTCATACTTCTTTTCCCACCTGTATATCATTCTCAAATAATTCCTTACATACTTCCAATAATCCCTTCTCTTTCCAACCAAGTCGGTGCTTTTGCTGCTGAACTCGTTCCACAAGTATTCTTTCGCACCCTCTCCAGTATACTTGCTGTGCAGTTTCACCAACCTCATCTCCTTCCCCCTTGTCTTTCCAACTGCGCCCGGGCCCCCATTATACCCCATCGCCCCTATGAAAAGGCAGAACTCCTTCGCATCCGGGGGAAGAAGGGCGTAAATCTCATTCACCAGCTTGGTGTAATACCTTAAACCCCCCATAATACACTTGTCCGGGTCCTTTCTCTCATCTTTTTCCATGCTAACTTCCAGCCCTACGAACTTGGCAGTATCCGGCATGATCTGTGCTATCCCACCCGCACCAACTATCGAGCTCGCCTTTGGGTCAAACCCATTGCTCTCCATTGCAAACATCACCCTGACCCACCGGTATGGGTTTATTGAAACCAGCCCGCACGTCCTTTTCTCAAGCTCATCACATATTTTTGCAAGGGACTTAAGCTCCACGACCCTTTCTCCCTCTTTCGGCTTGTAGCTCCCATCCACCCACTCGATTTTTCCTTTCTTCCTCACCACGTACCTGAAATCTGTTGCCGCGTACTCAATAATGGCATTCTCTATCTCCCTCACCAGCTCCCTGGGGGCCATACCATACTTCTTCCTGATTTTCTCCACCTTTTTCTTGTACTCTCCAAGCTTTTTCCCGTAACCCTCCCCTCCCTTCTCCGGCTCCAGGGGGTAAAGCTCAGTGTTTATCTCATTGTAAAACCGGTATATTTTTTCAACATGGCTCTTATCCACTTCCGGCTTCTCCCCGTCCCCAAAAACCCATTTGCCCGCCCCCTCAATTCCAACAAACTTCCCGAACTTCCCGCTGCTCTCATTATAGTATGACCTGCTCTCTGGGTAAAACTTCCTGTAAAACTCGGGCTCACTATACTTCTTTCCCTCTCCCTTCACATAATACTCCGGAATCTCTTTTCCGAAATACTCCAGCGCGGTAAGCTCATCCCCCCATCAACCCTCCATTTCAGAACAATACATCTTTTTCCCTGCTTCTTCAGCCCCTCCATCCGTTCAATAAACCCAACCATCTTCTCATCAAATTTCTGTATGGGAACACTTTTCCCGAACTTCCCGCCCCAGGGATTGTATGCCCTTTTCCTCGCCATCACCCCGTACTTTATTTGGAATTCGTCCCTACCATATTTCTCCCCCGACTCAACATCCTGAAAAACCTCGTCACCACTATCCTTGTCAACATAATAAACAGCCATTCTCTTTTCTTTCCTGTTTCCCTTTTCACACTCCAGCTCCATGGCGTTTACATTCTTCTGCCCCCGAAGCTCCATCAAAGCGGAACCGGCCTCCTCTTTAAGCACATCGACATCCCCGAACGCCCTTCCATCCGGAACATTTTTTCTTTCCCTTAAAACCATTTCCTTACCAAAATGATTCATCCACAATTTAATAAAAACCTAATCTCCCCATTCAATGCATGGAAAAAATAGCGGAAGGCATTCACCTCATCCAAACCCCCCAGAGAATATGCTCAAACATCTACATTCTACGCAACAAAGAAAGGCACCTCATAATAGACGCGGGAGACGGCCAAACCTCCATCCCCTTCACGCCCGACTACACTCTTTTGACGCACAACCATTCAGACCACACAACTGGAGTAAAGCCGGAGTGGAAGAACGTATTTTTGCACAAGGACGCATTCACTCCCCGCGCATACTCCTACATACCCCCCAATGCCCTGCCGTACAATTTCAGCGAAATGAATTTCGGTCCCTTCCAACTGGAAATAATCCACACCCCGGGCCACACTCCGGGAGGAGTCTGCATATTCGAAAAGAACTCAAAAATACTATTCTCAGGGGACACAAAATTTGCATTTGGGGATAGAGGAAGGACGGATTTGGGGGGAAGCGAAGTGGAGATTATGAAATCCCTCTCATTAATTGAAAAAATTGATTACAAGCTTCTTGCTCCGGGCCACGGGCCTGTTGAGAAAAAATAGCTAACCCTTTCTCATAACTGAAAAGTCCGCCTGCCCATCACATAGGAAGTGCTTTTTTGCTATCTTGAAATTTCCTGCATGCCCAGGCTCAATGAAAAAATACCCGCCCCTTGCCATTTTGGCATGCATTTTTTCAACAACCATTTCCGCATTTTCCCTTGAAACGTAATAGAGGAAATTCCTGCAAAAGACAATGTCGCAAAATTTAGGGTATTCCCCGTCCAGCAGGTCAAGCTCCGAAAACTCGACCATCTCCCTTATCTCGTCAGAAACAAAATATTTTTCCCCGAATTTAATCAGGTGGCCCTTTTCCACCGCACGTTCTGCAAGCTCCCTTGCGCCCCCCATTCTCTCGATAAGGTATCTGCTGTAGGGCCCCCCCTTCTTTGCCCTGCCGATAACGTCCCCGTTGATGTCCGTAGCCCTGATCTTTATTCTGGGCCCATTCCCCTTCAATTCTGCCGCAGCCATTGCAATTGAATACGGCTCAAGCCCGTATGAGCATGCCGCGCTCCAAATGTTTACGACCCATTTCTTTCTCTCCCTGACTTCAGGCAAAACCTCTTTTTGCAAAAGCTCAAAATGCTCGGGATGCCTGAAAATGTGGGTTTCATTAACGCAAATTTCCCTTCTGAGTATGCTTTTTTCAATGTCATTCCCTTTTACAAAAAGTGCATACTCCTCAGGAAACATGCCAAGCTTCTCAATCCTTTTTACAACAGCAGAAAACAGCCTATGCGCCTGGGAGGGAACAACAGACAAAATATCCATTACTTTTTTTGCAGTATTCTCGACCCTGCATTTGTCTGCAGCATGATTTCTTTGGACTGGCCCCATTTTCTTACCTTATTTTAAGTTATTTATTATGTATATTTATGTATTAAGGAGTATTTAAATATTTCCATCATCAACTACTTTTTACTACATCAGAATTTGCAAACCTTTTTCAACAAAAAAAGAGACACAGATACATGCTTGTCTGCGCCCTCTCGGATATCCATGCAAATCTTCCCGCGCTTGAGGCAATACTCAAAAAAGCGGGCACCCCGGACATATACCTCCACTGCGGCGATGTTGTCGGGTACAATGCGTTCCCAAACGAGTGCATCGAAATACTCCAATCGCTTGAAAACTTCCACTCCGTGCTTGGAAACCACGACCAGGCAGTTCTCACCGGCGACTTTTCCCCCCTTAACTCTCTTGCAGCTTCGGCAGGCAGATGGACCCTTGAAAACCTTTCCGAAAGAAGCAGAAACTACCTTCATTCTTTGAAAATCTCAATGCAAAAAAACCTGAACGGAAGGGACTCATTCACAGTTCACGGCTCTCCCAGGAGGCCTCTTTCCGAATATGTTGGGCCGGACACCCCGGAAAGCGAACTGCTCCGGCACCTTTCCGGGCACGACATTCTAATGCTGGGCCACACCCATGTACCCATGCTCAGGGCATTCGGTGAAAGAATGGTTCTCAACCCCGGGGCGGTTGGCCAGCCAAGGGACGGAAACCCGAAAGCCAGCGCAATGCTCCTTCACATTGAAAAAGAGGCAAAAGGCGAACTGGTACGCGCGGAATACAACATAAAAAAAACAAAGGAAAAAAACCTCTCCGCAGGCCTTCCCGAAATGCTTTCCACCCGCCTGTCCAGCGGGTTTTAGCCAAAAACGCCAATAAAACCTTTTTATAACTCCCTGCACACTGAATTTACATGATTCTTGTTACAGGCGGAACCGGAAGAATAGGCAGGCACCTCATCTCCCGGCTTCTTGCAGAAAAGGAGAAGGTTCGCGCAGTTGTGAGAAGTGAGGAGCGGGCAATCTATCTCCCTAAAGGAGTGGAACCATTCTATGCGGACATTACAAAAAAGGAAACACTAAGGGATGCATTCGAGGATGTCGAAAAAGTTGTGCACCTTGCCGGGTCCGTTGACTTCTCCTCATCAAAGGAAAAAATGCAGGAAGTAAATGTTTGCGGAACCAGAAACATTCTTGAATCCTGCCCCGAAAAATTAAAGAGGTTCGTTCACTGCTCGTCAATTTCAGTTTACGGCTTCAGGCCGGTTGAAATCCCTGCGGACGAAAGAACCCCCACCTCGCCGGACGACATTTACGGGGAAACCAAGCTTGCCGCGGAAAAAGAAGCCCAAAGCTATTCTTCCAAGATTCCGATAACAATACTCAGGCCCGGAGTGATTTACGGCGAGGGATTTGACGATGCCTACCTTGCAATACTAGCCAGGCTGGAAAAGGGAAACATGCCATACATCGGGAATGCGGAGAACCACATACCTTTCGTTCACGTGAATGATATTGTGGAATCGATAATGCTGTCCCTGAAAAAGAAATTGGATTCCGGGAGCAAGTATGTAATTGTCGGCAAGGAATCCCTCACCCAGAAAGATATTTTCATGATGGCATGCGCATTCCTTGAAGTTGACCCGCCTGAAAACCACGTCTCTCCGGGGATGGCAAAGCTATTCGCCTACTTTTCAATGCTCAAGGCAAAGTTCAAAAGGCAGAAGCCGCCCCTTCTTCCATCCTACATAAACATACTTTCAAGCGACCGCATTTTTTCCATAAAAAAATCGGAAAAAGAACTCGACTTCAAGCCAAAAGTATCGCTTGAAGACGGGATAAAGGAAATGGTTGAGTATTACAGGAGCGGCGCGAGAAAGAAGGGCTAACGCATAATTTTTTTCAGTTTTGGAGAGCCCCTTTTCAATGAAAATTCCAAAGCATTTCTCAACTTCCCAATATTGCCCATTGAAACCTTTCTTGCCTCTCTGTTTATTTTCTTTGCAGGATTATCCCTTCTAAATTCACTGTACCCCGTAACATCTGAACCGAACACAACACTCTCCTCCCCAATCTTCCTTATTCTTTCCGCAACCTCTTCCACTTCCACTTCCGGCCCGTGGTGGGGAAACTGGTGGTTTATTTTTTCCCTTGGGAAAAAGTCAACATCTATGCTTATGTAAACAAGGGAATTTTCAGGCGGTCCCTTACTATCTTCCGTAAACTTTCCAAATTCAATCTCCCTTCTCGTTCTCCTGAATTCTTCCTTCCTACCAACCAAGCCAGGAGCCATCCAAAAAACTTCATCTGCATGCCCGTATTCCAAAAGCTGGCAGCAGAATGAAAAATAGTACACAGCACCCCTGTCCTCGTAATCCTCATGGTAATCGATATGAACATAATGGATTTTTCTCTCCGCCATATTCGCCTCCTCCTCCATAATCTCCTTTGCCTTTTTAACCAAAAAATAAGTCCAGTGGTGTTTGTTACCATCTCCCCCAAACACAATGAAAGGCATCTTCAGGTTTGCCTTCCCACTCTGGAGAACCTCGCTTTCCAAACCCTTTTCTGCAAAATGCCCTGCCAGAGCCAGCGAATTTTCATCATTTAAATGATACTGGTAAAACTCACTCATACTAACACAATACTATATTATAAACAACAAACTATAAAAAACCGGAGTATCAATATTTCCCTTTCAAAGGAACAAAAATAACATCCATAACTTTCCTCTCCTTCACTTTTCCCTCTTCCTTTTCCACAACCAGCAAATCCTGCCCCCATCCCGCATTCACAGGAATCACCATCTTTCCGCCATCTTTCATCTGCCTGACAAGCGATTCAGGCACCTTTTCCGCAGCAGCGCCAACAGTTATCCTGTCATAGGGTGCCTCCCTCTCATAACCCTGTGTTGCATCCCCCTGCACGAACTCGATATTTTCGCGCCCCAGCTTCCTGCAATTCCTCTTCCCCTGCTCCACAAGCTCTGGCAGAACTTCCATCGCAACAACCTTCCCCTCGCTACCTACCAGCATTGAAAGAATCGCGCTCACATACCCGCTCCCGCTTCCCACATCCAGCACTTTCATCCCCTTCTCAACCTCCAGCACATTTGCCATAAACGCAACAACACCAGGCGCGGAAATAGTTTGCCCCTCCCCAATTGGAAGGGGCCTGTCTTGGTATGTACTTTCCCTCAGATTTTCAGGCACAAAAAGTTCCCTCGGCACCTTTCTCATTGCTTCTGCTACCTTCTCATCCGCATACCCCGCAGCAACCAGGCCTGCAACCATCCTGTCGTTCTCCCTGCTTTCCATAACCAGCATACCGATAACAAACTATTAATAGTTTGCAAGAGGGAATGGACCCATGATTAAGCTCACAATTCTTGGAAGCGGAGCGGCAGTTCCAACACCGGAAAGAAACCTCCCCTCAATTGCCGTAAAGGAGAGGCGCGTATACCTAATGGACTGCGGCGAAGGGACACAGAGGCAGATGATGAAGTACAAGGTGAGCTACTCAAAAGTAAAGTGCATTTTCATCTCCCACCTCCACCTTGACCATTACCTCGGCGTATTCGGCCTGCTAAACACCCTAAAGCTCCATGGCAGAACAGAGCCGCTGTACATTTTCGGCCCAAAGGGCATAAAGGAGCTAATAGGAAAATACCCTTTCGCATTTGTTGAGGAAATAGACAAAAACTTCGAGTACATCGACGAGTTCTTTTCGGTCCGCGCATTCGAAAACTCCCACACGAAAAACTCTTTCGGCTTTGTGCTTGAGGAGCTCCCGAAAAGAAAATTCAACGAGAGAAAGGCAAAGTCGCTCGGAATAAAAGGAAAGCTATTCCGCGAAATACAGGAGAAAGGAAAAGTGAAGATAGGTAAAAAGACAATAAAGCTTGACGATGTGAGCAAGATTGCCAAGGGCAAGAAAATTTCCTATTCTGGAGACACTAAGTATGATGAAAATATAGTGAAGCACTCCAAAAACTCAGACATTCTAATTCATGAAGCAACTTTTGATGACTCTCTAAAAGAAGAAGCAGAATTGAAAAAACACAGCACTGCTTCAGACGCGGCAAAAGCTGCAAAAAAATCAAAGGCAAAGAAGCTGATTCTCACCCACATAGGCGGGCGCTACGATGACGCCTCAGTTCTCGAAAAACAGGCAAGAAAAACTTTCAAAAAAACCTATGCCGCTTTCGACGGGCTGAGCTTTGACCTTTAAACTCCAAGCAACATCCTCGTGTTGCTTCCATTTTCCGGTATCTTGTTTTTCTTAAGTGAATCAACCGCGCACTTAAGCTTGTTATTTCCAATGCTCTCCCTGAGAACCCTGCTGTTAATCTCAAGAATCTTCCCCATCCCCTTTCTTGCCATCAACCTCTCAACTTCTTTCACGCTTTTCACATTCGAGGTTTTGGGCATCCGGTGAGCGTCATCGCTCAAGTCATTGCCGCTGATATGCATCCATTTTATGGGAAGCACCTCATCATCCGCATAGCTGGAAAGCTCATCAACCGAAAGCTGGGCATGCGCAACATCAAGGCAGAAATTAAGCGCCGGCTTTCCCGCCCCGCCATTCCCTGAATTGAAAACAAGGCGCTTCACCTGCCTTATTGAATATGGAAACGGGTGCTCACCCTTATTTCTCCCGGGTGCAGGCATGTTCTCTATAACCAAGTCTATTTTCCCCCCCGCAACTTCAAGATTAACCTCCCGAAGCATTTCCACAAAAACAAGGGTTTCCTCTTCCACTCTCTTCTCGCTCATTTTATCCTTTCCGTTTATCTTCTCCCCCTCGGCTTTCATTCTCCCGCCGTGAAATATAAATGCGGGAAGAAAACCAAAATCCCTAATCCCTTCAAAAATCAACCTGTACTTTTCAGTAAGAACCTCCCTGCCCTCGCCATCATTCGCAAGGTACCATTTCCCATTCCCTCCCCTTTCCGCGGGATGAAATAAAATATCTATTCCAATTTTCTCCTTGAGATTCGCGCAGGATTCAACCATTTCATAAGTAATCTGGTGAACCCTCTGCTTCACCATTATGACTTCCGCTCCGGCTTCAACAATTCCCTCCGCAAGAGGCAGCATCTCCCCTAATGCATCGCTTCCTCTTTTTCTCCTTGGAAAACCCAAAGAAACTCCAACCATATGCAAATTATGGCTTTAAGTGTTTATAAATATACTTACATGTATCTCTCCTTGCGGCAAACAGAACATTTATAAACATCAATTACCATAATTATGGATGTAAATTCCAATACTCAAGGTGATTTAATGGGAGGCAAAAAACTTTCACCCCGCTCTTACAGGGTTCATTTCACAAAACCAAGAATTCCAAAAGGAATGGCTCCGGCATTTTCCGGCCCAAACCCAAGGATTCCAAAAGGGCTTATGACAACTGAAAGAGTACGGCACTCCGCAAACAATGCAAAAAACCTTCTTCTCAAATCATCCGATTCTTCAGGAAATGGGGGAGCTTCCAATGGAGGCAAAAAAACTCCCGAATCAATAAACCTTGGGAGAAAAAATCAGGGAAGAGCAGCAACAATTGCCGCCTTTGGTTTAGCTTTAGCATTAGGCGCAATCTCACTTGTACAACATTTCTCCACAATCCCTCAGCTCAACAGGCAGCTTGAGCAGGTTAAATTGCAGCTTCAGGAAAAATCCAACTCACTTGCCGAAAAATCCGCAGAGGCACACGGACTCAAAAGGCAGGTTGATGAACAGAAAAAAGCGCTTGATGAAATGCTTGATGAAATGGAAGCCAGGGTTGGAGACAAGGACGCAAAGATAACAAACGCAAGAAAAGTAATCGAAAGAAAAGACAAAACAATAAGCGAAACCCGCTCCGGGCTTGAAGAAGCCAAGGCGCAGGTGCAAAAGAAAAAAGAGGAAATAGGGGAACTGAAAATTGAGATTGACTCCCTTATGGAGAAAAACGACTTCGTCCTCTCCAACCTCTCCTCCGCGCTTACCAGGCTGATAATGAAAAACGGCGAGGTACACGCACTTCAGAAAAAAATAAAGGACATGGGAGGAAAAATAGACGAACTCATTACCTACAGCAACGAGCTGGTGCTTTACATAAATGAGGTAATCTCATGGGTTGACTCAAAAACACTCTTTGCAGAGGACAATCTTGCTAACGCGTCTCTTGAAGAGGCAGAAGACCTCATGAACAATGAAGTAATGATTACCAAGAAAGGC
>CAYTXD010000002.1:0-24827 GCA_964441305.1 Microcaldota archaeon | reverse complement strand
CTCAGCTTTGTCTAGTGCTGGGAAAAACCCCCACTTTCAAGTGGGGGATATTTATATTATTAAATGGAAAATTGTGGAAAAAGGTGATTTAGTGCAAAAACCAATTCGAATAGCTAATACCAATGCAAATGCATCTGCAAAATCCGCCAGTGGCAAAGTATCAATGTTCCAGGCCCTTCGCTACCACCGGAAAGGTGAGATGCTCATGCCCCTCGCCCTTGCTTCAAGGATAACTTCAACCGGAAGAATGGATGAGTGCCTCCCCTCCTGGAGCGGGCAGGTTATAGCATTTTCCAGAAGCGGCAAGATTTGCGGCAATTCGTTCGGGGCCAGATACGAAAACGGCTGGCAGGTTATACTCGACGGAATACCTGAAGTTCCAAGAAAATCGATGGTTTCAGTAAACCCAGTTAAGATTGACAAGCAGGGAAACATCCTTCGCAACAGGAATGGAATGCCCGCCTATAATTATGAAGTAAACTTTGAAAAGAACAGGGAGAGGGCAGTAGTCACCCTGGAAAGCAAAGGTGCAGCAGACGTCATTCCAATGGTTATTGAGTCCACCTCAAGGCCCGGAATGACTTCGGGACTGCCCCTAAACATTAATGACGGCCAAAGCCCATACGATTTTGATGGGTCGATGAGGGAGGTGATTCTCTGGGTTGGCGGGAGAATTGGCGAGTATGCAGGGCTTGCTGCTTTCGGGTATGAATGGGATAAGATGGTTGTTGGTGCGGGAATTTCCCCTCATGAAAAGCTTGGGCTGGTTGTGCCCGAATTCGCAAAGTCATTTGTTTCTGGAGAATCTGCAAGAGCGCTTAAGGCACTGCTCAGTACCGCGGCAAAAGCCCCGCCCATGGTGCAGGATGCGGCGCAAAATCTAATGAAACAAATAGAATTCGGAGAGGACTGACCTTTTCACCCCGAAAAAAAGCAAACTAATAAAAAGGCAATTCGATATTTATCCTTGACCAGTGATCATTGGATCAACAAGATGATGAATAATGGAAGTAGTAAGAATCCCTGCAGAGCGGGTAGCCGTTCTGATAGGGGAGAACGGAAAGAACAAGGAAATGCTGGAAAAAGCATCGAATGTGGGCATGGATATTGAAAGCGAGGGCGCGGTCCACATAAAAGGGGAACCTGTTGACGTGTTCTTCTCCAAGGACGTAGTGAAGGCGATAGGAAGGGGTTTCGACCCTGAAACTGCACTGAAGCTTCTGAAGGACCAGTACATGCTGAAAGTAATCCGCCTTCGGGATTTTCTTGGCTCAAGGAAGGCGATAGTAAGGATCAAGGGAAGAATCATCGGAGAAAGGGGAAAGACAAAAAACATAATAGAGGAGATCACAGGCGCAAATATTGTAGTTTACGGAAATACTGTTGCGCTTATAGGGGAGCTTGAAACCCTTGATATTGCAGTCAATGCAGTTTTCAAGCTCATAGAAGGCAGTACGCATTCAAAGGCGTATGCATATATGCAGAAGAACATGAAAAGGATCAAGGAGGAAAGCATGCTTAAGGGTGAATGAATGGCTGAAACAGACAAGATTTTCAAGGAATTCAAGGAGCATTCGGTTGCCGAGTTTTTCAAGAAGAACAGGCAGATGCTTGGATTTTCCGGAAAGACCCGCTCGCTGACAACTGTGGTGCATGAGCTTGTTTCCAACTCCCTTGATGCATGCGAGGAGGCAAACATTCTTCCCGAAATAAAAGTTAATGTTGACGAGATTGACAAGGAGAGGTACAGGATTCATGTTGAAGATAACGGGCCCGGAATCCCTAAAAAGCATTTGGGGAAGGCATTGGGAATGATGCTTGCAGGAACCAAGTTCCACCGCTTTGTCCAGCAAAGGGGACAGCAGGGAATCGGTGCCGCGGGCTGTACCATGTTCGCCCAGGTTACGACCGGAAAGCCAGTGAAAGCTGTTTCCGGCTATAACGGAAAAGTTTTCTCATGCGAAATATCTGTTGATTTCAAGACGAACAAGCCGTTGGTTGCAAACATGGTTGAGGAAAAGGGCGATTTCAGGGGACTCAAGTATACTGGAGAATTTGCGGGAGTGAAGTACGACAAAAGCTCCTACAGCATTTACGAATACCTGAAAAGAACAGCACTTTCCAACCCGCACGCGGAAATTTCGCTTACTGGGCCAAGCGGTGAACAGGCAATATTCCCCCGCTCAGTTGAGGAGATTCCGCCCAGGCCAAAACCAACTCTTCCCCACCCTTTAGGCATTTCAACCAACGACCTTATGGAATACGCGCATTCAGACAGGCACAGCAAAAGGCTTTCAGCATCCCTGCAAGCCGGCTTTCAGAGGATGAGTGCGGGCAAGATTGCGGAACTGAAAGGGTTCCTTCCCGAGATAAATTTCAACAAGCCGCCAAGGGAGCTTGCATGGGTGGAAGCCGAAAAGCTGGTTGCCGCGTTTGAAAAGGTAAAATGGATTGCACCTGCAACTGATACTCTAATACCTATAGGGAAGGAGCAGGTTGAGCAGTCCCTAACCAACATCCTTAACCCTGAATTCTTTGCAGTAACTCAGAGAAGCCCTAAAATTTACAGGGGGGGAATACCTTTTATTGTTGAGGCCGCAATTGCTTATGGCGGCAATTCCGGGAGGAAGATTGCAGGGAAGAACACCAGCGACTTGATAAGGTATGCCAACCGGGCCCCCCTGCTTTTTGACACCAGCGGTTGCGGGATAAGCGACGCAGTAAAAAAGATGGACTGGAAAAGGTACAACCTGAAGAACTTTGATGAGCAGCAGGTTTCCGTATTCGTGAATTTTGTTTCAGTGCATATTCCATATACCGGGGCTGGCAAGCAGGCAATATCCCCAGAAGATGAAGTTGTTGATGAAATTAAAAACGCGCTTATGGAAGTCGCCCGCCAGCTGCAAAGGTATCTTGGAGGGCTCGTGCGGGACAGGGACAGGAAGGCGAGAAGGAAGGCGGTGCTGCGATATGTGAAGCAGCTTTCCATTGATTTGGCAGACCTTGCGGAAAAGGGAGACCCTGAAAAAATTGAGAAGTCACTTACAAACCTTATAGAAACCAAGTATGCTGCAATTATTTCTGAGGAGGAAACCGAAATCGCTGGTTCAGAGGAAGGGGCGGCAGAGGAGGGGATTGAAGAAGAAGGGGAAAAGGAAGAGGGATAGGTGGTACTTATGGCTGAAAACAAAGTTGCAAAAAAGCTGGAAAACCTTGGAAAGGATATGCTCAATGAAATTAAGGGAGGCGAATCTCCTAAATTCAAGACAACCCTCCGCTCCCGCTCCAATATCCACTATGATGAATCGGTAGGTTATTTGAGCTTGGGAAGAAAAGAGGAGGAGCGGACTTTTGTGAATGTAGGCCAGGCAAAGAAATTCATGCAGACTATCGCTATTGCCAATAAGTGCAAGAAATTCCTTGAGGAAAACGCACACACTTCAATAAGGGGCCTTTACTATCAATTGAAATTTTCACTGGGGGAGAATTTGGATGAGGAGCTTTTCTCCGAGCAGTCCGAATCAAACCCGCTTGTCGAGGACTTGGAAGTTGCCCTTAATGTGAAAAGGGAGGACTTCAATCTCTCAACAGACAGGAAGGGGGTAGTTGCAGGCCCCATAGTCATCAGCGACAAGTTCGGGGGAGAGGAGACCAAGATTGACTGCACAAAGCAGGGGCGAAGCGGCTGGATGATTCCGTCAGATGTTGACAATGGGATGGAATTCGAGAATATTGATGCAAAATACGTGCTTGTGGTGGAGAAAGACGCAATCTGGCAGAGATTGAATGAAGACAAGTTCTGGAAAAAGGAAAAGTGCATACTCATTACTCCAAAAGGGCAGGCATCAAGGGGCTGCAGGCGCCTTATTAGGAAGCTTGCAAAAAACAAGCTGCCGGTTTACGTTTTCACTGACTGCGATGCATGGGGATGGTATATCTACTGGGCGATAAAGACCGGCTCAATGAACCTTGCATACCTTGCAGATGACATAGCAACACCTGAAGCGAAATTCATAGGCGTGACAATGAGGGACATTAAGGACTATGACTTCCTCGGAAAACTCACAATAAAGGCAAAGCCGGTGGACATAAAGAGGGCGGAAGAGATGATGTCATACCCTTGGATTAGCAAGCACAAGGAATGGGTTGAGGAACTCAAAACAGTTCTAAAATCAAAGAAAAAGCTCGAGCAGGATGCGCTTCAGGGACAGAAGCTTTCATTTGTCGGCGACTATTTGCGCGAGAAGATTGCGGCAAAGAAGTTCATGCCTTGAGTAAACGCAAGCAAACCCTTTTAAGCTGGAAATGCGAAATTTACTTCGTTGATTAATCAAGATAGCTGAAATGATATTTATGCTCTCATCACTGGCACTGATAGCAGAGGCAAACAACTTCCTTGATGATGTAAGGGAGGAAGGTTTCAAAGGGGAAAGCATCTCCCACCTAGTCCAGTTAAGGGATAAGATGGTTCAGGCAGGATTCAACTCCCCTTTCAAGAGCTTGATGAAAATAACAAAAACAGAAGTTGGCGAGCTTTCCGAAGATGAGGTTGCGGACCTCAAAAAGCAGATGGGAAACATAAGGTATATTGCAAGTTTAAAGAAATCAACCCTGAACAGGGTTCGCGTGGCAATCGCTTCACACAGAATCCATGAAACCCTTCTTGAAAGAAAAGAGGAAGAGCTGCTCAGCCACCTGCCAATTGACGGGAATTACATAGACACATTAATTAAATCCGGAGAAACAGGAATTAGGGCATACTCCGAATTGATGGATGCGTTTTCAAAGGCCTCAAGCGACTTTCCCCAGGCAATGGTTTCCGTTGAGTACACTGAGGAGGGGGAGAGGAAAAAGGACGATATTAAAGTTTACACGAAGGAAAACATAGAAAGCAGGGTTAAGCGTTCCTATGGTGATGATGCAAAAGTAACTTCCGTAAAAATGCTCGGGGTGAAGAAAAAGCTCATAAAAAACAGGAGCGCGAGGGTTTCGCTTCTTTCTGCAAGCGTATCATCCGCAGCAAGAAATGCAAGAGAGATTATGGCAGAGGGTGAGAAGCAAAACGAAAAGCTTCGCGCATACAACAATTTTCTTAGGGAAAACAACCTGGAAACCGACATATTCATTGACAGAGCGGAGGATTTGGAAGATGTAAAGGACAAGGCAGCCACAAAGGGCTTCCTGCTTGAGGAAAGTGGAAAGATATACTTGGACCCTGAAATAGAGGAGGCAGTGACTTTAAGGAGGAGGAAATGGCAGGCAGAAATAAGGAATATGGCAGCAGAAAAATCCCTTTCAAAAATACTCAAATTTTACATGACCACTTCAGAATCTGAAAGAGAGCAGGGGAACATATTCCCATCCCTTGCAATAACGCCAACACCTGAGCAGCTGAATGTTCTGAATATGCTTGAATTCACATCCCTTTCCATCCAGAACCCTTCTTTAATAGTTCAAAAAAAACTTGATGCCGAAAAGCTCGGCCTGAGAATACCATCCCATGTTTTCGGAGCTGCATTCTTCTCCATGGAAACGGGAAAGGATGTGAAATGGTGCTCCGAGTTTTTCTCAATTTCTGAAGACGACATCAATATCGGAAGGGAAAAGCTGGCATCTCTGCTTTCGGAAGGCAGGGGCAAGGAATTTATAGGCCTGATGAAATAGCTTATCCATGATAATTCTTGAGGGAACTCGCGGGGAGATTTACCAGCTTATTGCCGACTCCCCAGATGCGGAAACTGCATACCTGAAAACAAAGCCAAGCAAGCTTCTTATTGCCTATCTGCTAAACAAAACAAAAATAAGCAAAATAATCTGTTCTAATGGAATTTACAAGACATTTACAAAAAAGATGAAAAACGCGCTTGAAAAAATGGGAATTGAAATTGAAGTGCTTGAAAAAAAGGCGGGAAGGCCGAGAAAGCACGGGGAAGAGATAATTGAAAAAGCAAAGGCCCTCCTGAGAAAGGGAATGACCAAAAAAAGGGCTGCGAAAGAGCTTGGAATCTCTGAGAGGAATTTGTATTACAGGCTGAAAAATGAGTCTAGATGAAGTCCATGTTATTTTCCTTTTGGAAATTTTCTGCTTCCTCCCTGTCCGCAAAGAACCTGAAAAGCGTAATCTGCCCAGGGCAAATAAGATACGGCTTGTAGCCCGTCTTCCCAATATCGGTAATCTCGTTTCCAATTTCCCTTTTCACCGCGTCCCAATGCCCCTTTATGTCAAATGAAATTATGAGGGCATACCTCCTTGACATTTTTTCGGAATACTCCTGAAACATTTCCATCACCGCCTTGTTGCTGGAACCCTTGACTAATTCAATATCCTTTGACATGTCATCAAGCATCAACTGCTGGGAAAAGATAATGAAGAAATGCCTGTAATCGGGCAAAGTCAGCATTTTCCTTTCATCCGGCTTTTCAGCAACATCCATGAATGCAATTGAAATCCTATTTGCAAGTGGGGATATTTTCGAAATCATGGAATCAATGTTTTTGTTTATTCTGTCAATAGCAGGGGTGTGCTTTCTTGCTTCCCTTTTTCTCCCTGGAAGTTTAGTGGTAGCAAATTCCATATTATGTTTTAACTTCCTGAAGTTAATAAAGCTTGCCGAATCTTTGCAAAAAAGACAAGAAGCTTTTAAATCTTTTATCGGCATAAGTACCATACCAGAGTTTAAATTAAGCCTCAGTAGCTCAGTTGGTAGAGCGCGTGGCTGTTAACAGCCGGCAGAGACCACGAAGTCGTTGGTTCAAGTCCAACCTGAGGCGCTTTTTTATTTATAGAATGATTCTGGATCTAATCTCTACTCCAACATCTTTTCATGCTTGCTGAATTCCACTTTGGAAAGGTCGAATTTGTCAACCATGTTCACATATATAAAAATTTACATATAAACTAGTGGAAAAAGCCACTTTCCAGTCAATCATCTACAGATAATGTGCTTTGCTTTTTTATATCGCTACAGATATTGCTATTGCCGCGAGCCCCAAAGCCCAACAATAATATGCGAACTTGTAGAACCATTTTGCGTTTAGTGCGCGGAAGAGAACCCCTATTGAAACATAGCCGACTGCAAGCGAAGCCGCAATTCCAGCAAGCATCACCTCAATTCCTATCGCTTCCGGAATTCCTCCGAGCGACTCATATGCGGTTGCGCCAATAACTGCGGGAATTGCCATCAGAAAAGAGAAGAAAGCCGCCTTTTTCCTTTCCACCCCAAAAAGAATTCCAGCGGAAATTGTGGCGCCGCTCCTTGAAATCCCGGGTGCAACTGCGAACCCCTGCGCTATGCCCATCAGGAGCGCGGAATCCCATCCCAATTTTCCCTTTTCTTTCGCGTTCCTGCTCACAAAGAGAAGAGTTCCGGTTATCAATAATGCAACCCCTACAAGCTCTATTGACTGGAACATGGAGGCGAAAAACTTCTTCAGCCCAAACCCGATTATTGCTGTAGGAAAAAGCGCAAGAAGTGAAAATGCGGCAAGCTTTGAGTTCCCACTCTCCCAATTTCCAGAAGCAACATCCCTGATTATTTCCGCCAGCTCTTTCCTGAAATATGCAAAAACTGCAAGCAGCGTACCTGCGTGAAGAGATATGTCAAAAAAGAGGGGAACCTTTTCCAGCCCAAGGAAATGCTGCGCGAGGGCGAGATGCCCTGAGCTTGAAACGGGGAGCCATTCAGTCACCCCCTGCAGTGCCCCAAGAATCAGAGCTTCAACAATTCCAACCATTCACTCCGCCTACTTTTTCTTCTTTTTCCTTGGCCTTTTCTTTGCTTTTTCAGCTTCCTCCTGGGCAATATGTATGGTCCTTGTCGGGAAAGGTATTTCTATTTTGTTCTCCACAAGGGCTTCATGTATCCTCTCAGTTGCCTCAAGCTTCTTGCTGTACTGCTTCGCGTAATCGGGAAGCCAGAATTTTGCATTAAAGTTTAGTGAGAAGTCCCCCATTGAGGCGAACTCAATTACTGGCCCAGGGTCCGTCAACTGCCCCTTTATTTTCTTTATCGCTTCCATGGCAACTTTCTTCACTTTTTTCACATCGCTCCCATAGGCAACGCCGAAATTCACGACCACCCTTATCAGGTGGTCCGGCTTTGTGTAGTTCTTTATTTTTGAGTTCGCAAGTATCCCATTTGGTATTGTCACAATCTCGTGGTCATATGTCCTGACCTTTGTGCTTCTTATGCCCACATCGTAAATCTCCCCGAGCAGGCTCCCGTTGTCAACCTCAACTTTGTCCCCCACCTTGAAAGTCCCGTCCAGCATAAGCGAAACGCCCCCGAAAACGTTTCCAAGGCTGTCCTTCACCGCAAAGCCGATTGCAATTCCCGCAATCCCAAGCCCTGCAAGGAACGGGCCGACTTCAACGCCCCACTGCCCAAGTATGACTATTACTGCAATAACCACAAGTGAAGTGTTTGAAATGCTCCTGAAGAGGGGAAGAAGGGCATCATCCATTGTGGACTCCGTCTTTTTTGTCCATTCCCTTCCCCATGTGTCAATGAACTCGCCAATTACTCCCATGAGCATCAGTGTCGCTATTATGTAAATTGCAGTAAGCAGTATGTTTATGGATATCACCACCAAAAAGTCGTCCTCAGGCAAAGGCAGTGCCACAATCGCGGCCATAAGCGCGATTATAATCAGCATGTCGGATATCGGCCTCCTTACCAGGGAAAGAACATTGTCATCAAAATCCGTTTTGGTTTTGCTGGTAATCGACTTTATGAAATTGTCCAGCATAAACAGCACAATTCTTGAAAGCAAAAATCCAGCTGCAAATATTGCTACGGAAAGCACGTACGGATCTGAGACATATCCTCCCAACCCAGCTGATGCAATATAATCATTAATCATCTGAACATATTCATTGGCCATAATACCCACCTGGTTTAGTGATGCACGCAACCATTTTAAGCATTATTCCATGCGCTATGCTTTTAACTCCAGTGCGTTCATATTGAAAAGGGTGAATGCATGATAAAAGTCACAATCGAAATCGATGAGCCGGTGAATCACCTGACAATGGTGAAGAGGAAGCTTTCCCAAGGTGCAATTGACAACTTAAAGTCAATGCTCAGCGCCTGGGCATCCGAGAACAATGCCGAAATTGCAGGAATAAAAATAGAGGGAATGGAAGGTCAGTAGACCTTCTCGCCCTTGAATATCTGTATACCTTTAGGAGTTATCCTGAAAGGGACAATGTTCTGGGAATGGTTGCACCCCCTCATTTTCATTATCTCAAGGCTCCTTACCCTTGTTTCCCCCCTCTCCAGGTTGTAAAGGTTGATTATCCCGTCAGTGACATACTGCTCCACCGTGAATTCCACGTCCTCCCTTCTTGGGCTCCGGCGCTCGTAAACCAGGAAAGTTGTGCAGTCCATCCCTCCAAGAAGCTTCAGGAACTCGTACATTACCATCCTGTATTCTGCCTCCTCTTTCATTGCCATTGAAAGCATTGTTGTTGAGTCAATGACAACCCTGCTTACCTTCTGCTCAATGACGTACTTGCTTATCGTCTCCCCTATTGTCATTATGTCAAAATTCTCGGGTTTCAGAACGAAAATGTTCTTGTTCTCTACGTGCTTGTCGATGTTTTCTTTCATGGATTCGAACGAGGCCTTTACATTGGAGATGATGTTTTCAGGAACTTCCTCCAAGGTTACATAAAGGCCTTTTTCCCCCTGGTCCGCGCCTCTTGCCAGGTATTCCATGGCAAAGGAAGTTTTTCCGCATCCGGGCCCCCCTGCCACAAGGACATTGTTGCTTTGGGGTATCCCTCCCCCCAGCATTTCATCCAGCCCCGCCATTCCTGTTGCGATTCTCTTTCTTCCCCTCTTGAGTTCATGCGGCGGCTCTTCCTTCCCTACAGGTGCCGCGGAAGGAGCTGGCGAGGGTTTTTCAGCCGGCTTGGCAGGTTCGGGCTTTTCGGCAGGCACCGGCTTTTCCTCTTTTCCTTTTTGGGGTGCCTCTGCTTGAGCCCCTTCCGGCTTTACCTGTGGCTGAATTCCTTTCTGCGGTTCCGCCTGCTTTGCAGGTGCCTGCGCCGTCGGCTTCGTCCAAGGAGCTTCGGTTTCCGGCTTTTGCTGTGCGCCTGCGGGCGAAGGTGCCGCCCCCTGCTTTTCCGCGGGCTTAATAGGCGGCGCCTGCGGCTTTATCTGCGAAGGCGGAGGGGGCGTTTCCTCCCCTCTGCTTTCGGGCTTGTACTTGATTTGGGAAGGCGGCGTTGCCGGCTCCTGCGGAGGGGGCGCAGGCTGTGTTTTCGGCGCCTTTTCCTGAACACTTATTTCCGAAGGCGGCTTCGGAGTCGGCTCCGAAGGCCCTGGCGCAGGCGGCTTCTTTTCGGCTCCCCCCTGCCCTTCAGGAGTTATTGGGGTGATATCTTCGCTCTGCGCCCCCTGTCTCTTTTTTTCCTCAGGTTTTTTTTCCTCCTCTTCCGCCATAAACATCACCCTCTTTTATCTTTGAATATTCCTTTCACCTTCTTTATCAGCCGCGCCCTTTTCCTGCCCTTCACAAGGGCGTGCTCAAGGACATCGACAATATTCTCTACAGGTATTATTTTTACCTTCTTTTTAATTTCTTTGTCAATATAAACGTCCTTCAGGTTTGACTGGGGCACGAGCACGTATTTCAGCCCTGCTTCGGATGCGGCTTCCACTTTTGCCGTGACGCCCCCCACCGGGAGTACTGAACCCCGGACTGAAAGCGAGCCGGTAAGACCGGTATCCTGCCTCACCGCAATTCCTTCCATTGCGGAAAGCACTGCAACTGCAATTGAAATTGACGCGCTGTCCCCTTCAACCCCTTCGTAAGTTTGCAGGAACTGCACATGAATATCATGAACTGAAACATCCTTTCCGATGTGCTTCTTTATTATTGCGGAAACATTCTCAACTGCCTCTTTCGCAATCTCCCCGAGCTTGCCTGTGGCAATAAGTTTCCCTTCGGATTTTGATGATGCAGGAGTTACTTCTGCAACTATGGGCAGGACAAGCCCTGACGAGCTGTCTCCGAGAACTGCAAGGCCGTTGACCTTTCCCATTGCGCTTCCCTCGTTTACGAAAACCTTGTAGTCCTTTTTCATTTCAATGAACCTTCCGGAAATCTGCTGCTCCAGCGTCTGTGCAACCTGCTTCGCCTTTTTGATGTGCTTCTTTTCAACGTATTCAGCATTCTCCTCCCTTGCAATATCCCCTGCCGCCCTCACAAGTCCTCCAAGTTCCCTTAAATTAAGAGTAAGCCTGTTCTTCCTTCCAGCCCTTTTCCTAGCTTCCTCCACAATCGAGTCAACTCCCCCGTTGGTGAAATGAGGAATTTTCTTATCCTTGGTAATTTCCTGGGCGACAAATTGCACAAGCATCTCCTGGTTCTCCTTGTTGTCCTTCATCGTATCCTGAACGTAAACTTCGTACCCGTTTCCCCTTATTCTCGAGCGGAGCGCGGGATGCATCTTCTGCATGTCGACTATATTTCCTGCGGCAGCAAGAACAAAATCACACGGCGCCGGCTTTGTCTTTACCAGCGCCCCGGAGCTCATCTCGCTCTGCCCTGTTATTGAAAATCTCTTCTCCTGCATTGCAGTAAGCAAATCCTGCTGCGATTTTGCGGCAAGTGCTGCAATTTCATCAATGAACAAAACTCCCTTGTTCGCTTCATGGATTGCCCCGCTCTCCACCCTCAGGTGTGGAGGTGTTCCAAGCCCTCCGCTCTGCAATGGGTCGTGCTTCACATCTCCGAAAAGCGCGCCTGCCTTTGAGCCTGTTGCGTCAATGAAAGGCGCGGTTTTCTTTCCCGAGTTGTCCACAATAAGCTTTGGCTCGTTTGTTTCCGTGGATATCCCCATCCTCTTTCCAATCTGGTTGCTAAACCTCCAGAAAAGGCCGAGCAGCCCGAATCCCAGTATGACTGCAAGTATGAACCACTTGTTTTCCTCAGTAATTCCTTCAGTTAGAAATATGAAAGTCAAAACCGCAACAAGGATTAGTATCATAATAAGGCCTGCGGAAATTCCCCCGTTCTGCAGCTGGGGCTTGTTCTTGTGTGCCGCAATAATTCTTCTTCCCTGGCCTGCGTCCTTCCCCAAGTCCTGCTCCGAAGGAATATCCTCCTTTTTGAATGGCTCAGGACCCTTTTCCTCTTTGGGCTTTTTCTTTGCGTAAAGTGATATTAGGAATGGGTTTTTCATTATCTCTTCCCTGCCCGGGTACGTCTTCACAACTTTTATGATGGGATTGTTTTCGTTATGCCTGTTCGGGTATGCAAGCATGTCCTCCAGCTCCTGGGCAGGCATAAGCTCCGCCATTGCCTGGGCAAGCATGGACTTTCCTGTTCCCGGGTTTCCCAAAAGAAGCACATTCCTGCTTTGCCTTGCCGCTTTTTTCACTATGTTTACTGCATCATCCTGGCCTATGACCTGGTCTATGAGCTTTTTTGGCACATTAACCTCTTCTGTTGTCTTGAAATTTTTCATCACAATCCCGTGTTTAGTAATTGTACCATTATCTATTTAAATGCAGGCAATAGTTTACATATTGCTATTCAACAACCTGGAAATCGGAGATTGCAATCCTTGGGGAAATCAGGTTGAAATAGGTTCTATGCTTTCTTTCAATCCCGGCAACCTGCTTCAAAAGATCAAAAACATTCCCTACTGCCATGTTTCCCCTAACCGGAGTCCTCTTGCCATCTTCAACTTTCCAGCCAATGTCAATTCCAGCAGAAAAATCCCCTGTTGTCGGGTTGGAAGTATGAGCGCCAATGAATGACTTCACAACAATGCATTTTTCAAATTCTTCTTCCAGCTTTTTTATATTTCCTGGCGCAATTACAATATTTGAGTTTGACACTCCCGGCTCGTCCGAATACCCTCCCCTTCCGCAGTTCCCCTCGCATTTAACTCTCGCAAAAGCCGCTGTTTTCCTGTCGTACAAAAACCCCCTGAAAACTCCACCCTTGATTAGCGTTTTTCTTTTTGCTTCCACTCCTTCCCCGTCAAAAGGCAGCGCGGAATGCCCCTTCTCCCTCCGGTCATCATAAATTGTGAATTCATCTGTTGCAACTTTTTCCCCTTCCTTTCCAACAAGCCGCGAAATTCCCCTCCTTGCATTCTCCCCGCTGAACGAAGAGAGGAGCGATGCCCCCAGCAATGTCGAAATCGCTTCGGTTTCAAGCACAATTGCATATTTGCCCGCTTCCGCCTTTTTTGCGCTGTGCATGTTTTTCGCTTCTTCCCCAGCCCTCTCTCCGCTTTCATAAAAACCATCCTTAAAGAAAAGCGAGGAGACCACGTCATAGCCGGTGCTTCCCTTGTAATTCGCCTCCGCAACTGACTGCAGGTATGTTTTTTTCGCATTCGCGGAAAGCCCGCTTGAATTCTCAATTGCGAATTCCGCTTCAGTGAAATGCACGCCGCATTCAGTGGATTTTGCGCTCTTTCCAACACCTTCAATTAATTGCTCCGCAAACTCCTTTGCATCATGCTCGTCAAGCGAAGAAATTTTCCGGTCATAACATTTCACTTTCGGGTATTTCCTTTTTTCCGGGAATGAGAAATTGCTCTTTTTCGCGAATTTTGAAACCCCCTTCGCCCGCCTAACAGCTTCTTTGCATTCCTCTTCCCTTTGAAATGATGAAAAGCCAACTCTTCCCTTGTGAATCACGCGCACCGAATAGCCTGCATCAATGTCAAACTCCTTTGTTTTTAGCTTTTTCTTCTGGGTGGAAACTGAATAGCTCCGTGACTTATCGTAAAAGAACTCGCATTCCCCAATCCCTTCGCTTTTTGCTATTTTGAAAAATCGGCTTAAGTCTTGCATGGAATGAATTCAAGGACAAACACTTAAATCCTATCGCTTCTTTCCCCTTTTATGGAAGAAATATTCGACATCTACACTGAAGACGGAGTGAAAAAGGGAACGGCAACGCGGAAGGAAGCGCACGAAAAAAAGCTAATACACAAATCGGTTATGGTTTTCCTTTTCAACCCGCGGGGCGAGCTTTTTCTTCAGAAAAGGAGCGAGAGCAAGGACCTCTACACAGGCATGCTCACTGGCTCTGTTTCCGGCCACATTGATTCAGGCGAGGATGCGCTGGCTGCTGCAAAGCGCGAGATGCGGGAGGAGATTGGAGTTTCCGATATCCACCTTGAGAAAATTGGCGAGTTCAGGAGCTTCACAGACGAGGAGCGCGAGATTGTCACCCTGTTCAGGTGCGAGTACGAAGGGGAAATGCAAATAAACAAAGAGGAAATACAGGAAAAGGAAACCGGCTTTTACTCACTTGGGGAAATCTCAAAACTGGACTTTTCCAATTTCACCCCCTGCCTCAAGAAGGGGCTTAAGTTTTACTTAATAAATATCGGAAAAATTTAGTTGATTTATATAAGTCCATATAGAAAAGTATATAAACATGTATATACATAATATTATCGGAGGTTTTGCTAATGGAGGCGGCGAGAGGAAGAGCAGAAGTGATACACTATCCAAACCTGAAAACAGTGCTCATGGTTGAAGAGATACTGTCTACTGCTCAGAAGGCTATAACTCGCGAGCAACTCAAGAGAAAGCTCCCGAAAAAAATTATGCACCAGACACTTAATGTAATACTTGAATACCTAGAAATGAGTGGCAAAATTTATGATGGCAGAAAAGGAATTGTCTGGATTTTCAACTCAAGCAAGAAACTGCACAGGGCATTGGATATGGGCATTGAGATGTAGGTTGGGGACTGAATTTATGGGCAAGAATCGAAATCAAAATAGGAGAATTGTCGTGAAGTTTAGTGAAGAAGCATATGATGAATATGTTGCCCTGAACCAAAAGGTAACAGATGAAAAAGGCAAAGGCCAAAAGAAATCAGACTACATGAAGCTTTTGCGCTCCTCGACAGAAAGAAGGAACTTCTCAAGTCAAATCCGCAGGCAGGCGTGCAAATCCCAAGAAAACAGATGCCTGCTAAATATATTAAAGAATATGAAGTGAATAACTTGTGGAAGCTTAATCTTTTTAATGGATGGAGAATGGTTTATACACTCAATGGAACTCAAGTAGAGGTAATCTCCTTTGTTCTTGACTTAATCAACCATGGGGAATATGAGAAGATATTCAGGTATAAGAAAAAATAGCTATACAACTTCTGCGCCGGAATGGTATGCTTCCCAGCCCTCAATATGGCTTTCTATTGCATGGGGTGCGTAAGTAAGATTTTCAGAAATATATTTTTGCGCAATCTCATAATTCTTTTTAAGCTCCCCTAGCTCATCCTTGGAAATCATTACGTGCGGCTTGCCAATAGAGAGTGCCAGGGAGTCAATAGCCTTTGGTACCCTTTCCATTTCAATTCCTCTCTTGACCGAATCCATATCAACTTTATCAATGGCCATCCAACCCTGCATTTCGCGCTCAAGCGTTTCTTCATACATGTCCATCTCCGCTTCGTCTGCATATGCCCTTGCCAGGTATTCAAGCTGCTTTACGCACATTTCGAGCTCAAATGCCAAGTCCCTTTTAAGGAATGCAAGGTCTCCGCGCGAAATGATTTTTTTAATCGCATCCATCCTGTTTTTCCTAACTTTTCCCAACACAGAGCCCAAAGAGCCAAGAACTGCCGCAGCCCCTGCGAATGTAATGATTCCGATATATACTGCATTGGCTATATGGTCAGAAATCTGGGAAATCCAGGTTATTGCGCTTGCAAAAAACCCGAGGGATGCAGATATAAGCGCAGAGCCGACTGCCATTCTTTCAGCTTTGAATAACTTCAATTCGCCTTTGAAAAAATCCGCCATGCCCTTATTTTTTTCAGACTGCCTTTCCATCTCTTTTTCAGCCGCAGCTGCCGCCTTCTTGCCCATTATTGTGGGTATTCCTCCCTCCCTGCCTGCCTCCTTCTCCTTGAAAGGGTCTGCGAATTCATCAAGCCGGAGAACAACTCCGCAGAAGCCCTCACCTTTGTAATTGGTCCATTTTTTAATATTCCTGAGGGCGCTTGCCTCATTATCATTAATCTTTCTTGGAACATTCTCAATAAATGTGACTTTCACTCCTCCCATAAGCAAGAATAGCAGTGTACGTGAATAAATACTTTTCTACACTCCCTTCCCTCTGCTAAACCTTTTTATTTTAAGCAGAAGTCATATCTCCATGAAAATTGTCGTGAAAGTCGGAACCAATGTTCTGATGGAAGAAGGCGGAAACCTCAACACGGAAGTTGTAAATTCGCTAGCGAAGCAGATTTCAGAAAGCAAACACGACATAGTTTTGGTTTCGTCCGGCGCAATCGGGGTTGGCATGAGGCACCTTGGCTTAAAGGAAAAGCCCCAGGACATGGCGCTTTTGCAGGCATCCGCCGCGGTCGGCCAGAGCAAGCTGATTGAGGCATATCAGAAGGCATTTGGAAAGGAAAAAGTGGTTGCGCAGGTTTTGCTTACAAGCGATGATTTTACAAGCAGGAGGAAATACCTTAATTTAAGAAACACCCTTTTCACCCTGCTCAAGCTAAAGGCACTTCCAATAGTTAATGAAAACGACACAGTTTCGGTTTCGGAAATTGCAAATGTTTTCAGCGACAATGACGAGCTGGCGGCATTAGTTGCTAATGGGCTCAATGCAGATGCCCTCATACTGCTAACAAATGTTGACGGCATGTACACAGAAAACCCGAAAGGAGGATGCGGAAGGCTCATTCCAAAAGTGGATGAAATCACTCTGGACTTCAGGAAAATGTGTTATGGTAAGAGCAAATTCGGAAGGGGAGGGATGCTTGCAAAGCTAAAAGCCGCAAAAGTTGCAACGGATTCAGGAGTAAAAGTGGTAATTGCAAACGGCAGTGAAAAAGGCTGCATACAAAAAGCAATAGATTCAAAAATTGGCACCACATTCATTCCAAAAAAGAAAAAGCCGGAAAAGAAGAAATGGATGGCATTTGCAACAAAGCCGGCCGGAAAGATTTACATAAACAATTGTGCAATTGACGCACTGAAAAAGAAAGGCGCAAGCCTTCTTTCTGTTGGAATTGAAAAGGCGGAGGGAAAATTCAAGAAGGGGGATGTCGTCTCCATTGTAAATGAAAAAGGAAAAGAGATTGCGCGCGGAATTGTAAACTACTCAAAGCCGCAGGTTGCAAAAATAAAAGGCAAGAAATCAAAAGAAGCAAAAGTAATACTCGGCTTTACCTACAAGGACGTAATTTACAGGGGAAACATGGCATTTGTCTAGCTTGCGCCGTTCCCTTCTTCCTTTCTTATGCAGTTTTTTATGTGCTCCTTAAGTTCAGCCACCCACTTTTCTTCGCCGTTAATCTTAAGGTTGAGGTAGTATTTCTTGGCGCTCCTTGCCCCTTCAGTGTAAATAATTCCGTTTTTTGCCAAGAATTTGATCCCTGCTTCTATCTCCCTTTTAGTTATTTCAGTATCCTTGTACCCTGCCCTCCTCATAAGCATATTCCCATTCAGCCCCTTCATGAAAAATTGCCCGCTGCTAAAAAATGCCTCAATAACCCTGACAATAGACTCAAGCGTTGCCCTGCTCTTTGCAATTTCAGTTATTGTCCTTCTCGGAATTGCCTCTCCAAGGAGATGCGGCTCGCTTTCCTGCTCTTCCCTGTTTATGCTTGAAACTTTTTTTCCTTTTTTCGCTTCTTCTTTTGCTTCCTTTCTTTCTTCTGTTGGAAGAAGCTCAAAAAGCTCCTCTTCAATTTTTTTGAGAAATTCCTTCTGGCGTATGCAGTCCTTTCTCTGCCAGTATTCCCCCTCAGGCAGCAGCCCTTCGACATCTGCCAAAGTACTTATCCTCCTGTCAATGAAAATGAGAAGGTCCTCCACCAGTTCAGGGCCAACATTGATATCCTGCTCGTAAATCACAAATCTCTTAACCAGTGCATGAAACCTGCTTTCATCCATCCCATCCTCCCCGAGCCTGCTGGCAAGAAACTGCTCAATCTGCTGCTGCAGGAACTTCC
Organism: Microcaldota archaeon; assembly: GCA_964441305.1. Taxonomy (GTDB): domain Archaea; phylum Micrarchaeota; class Micrarchaeia; order Anstonellales; family CAYTXD01; genus CAYTXD01. The sequence goes on along the minus strand of CAYTXD010000002.1, from coordinate 6,863 downwards.
TCATCCCTATTTTTTCGGAAAGCCCAGGGTCATCCATTATCCTTTTTTCTATCTCCCTGTAGCTGGACGGGAAAACCACTTCCCCTCTCTCGCTCATGCTTTTTTTGATAAAGCTGTTTAGCTCTTCCGCATTCAAATACCCTGCCGTGCCCTTGAGCAACCTGGAGGTGTGGTATGCAAAAAGGTAGTCCCTATGCCCAAGCAGCCCGTAATTTCTGGTAACCTGGAATATGAAGTCAAGCGTTGCCCCGTTGTCAAGCGCGTATGCAATATGGTCCTTCTCATGCTTTTCTGCCTTGCCTATGCCAAACTTCCCCATGAACCTTTCAATCATTTCGTTCCTAAGTGCCATGTGAAGTGAAAGCCCTTCCATGTGCTTTTTGCTTCCAACAAAAAATTTCTGCCGTTTATTTCCGTTGAGCTCATGGGTATAAATGGTTGTAACCTTATCGCCCCTTTCAATTCTCATTACGTTTGCCATTCAATCACTGCAATATATTTGTGCTAAATATATGCATTTAAATGTATATAAATATATTCACTATTTACCACACATCTCAACTTCCCCTTTCCAACTACCCTTTTATTTCTATTTTCCCTACTTTCTGCGGGTGAAATTTATGGACTACAAAAAATACATTCAGGAAATGGGGGGGAAGGCAAAAGAGGCGGCATACGGGCTTGCAAACATGCCAACTGAGAAGAAAAACGAGCTGCTTAACAAAATGGCAGATTCCCTTGATGAGCATGCAGATGAAATAATTGCGGAAAACAATGGGGATTTGGATGCAAGCGACCTTCGTGATGCACTAAAGGACAGGCTCATGCTAAACAAGGAAAGAATAACCTCTATTGCAAATGATGTTAGGAAAGTGGCAACACTCCCAGACCCTGTTGGCGAAGTGGTGGAGGAAAACAAGCTTGAAAACGGGCTAATCCTGAGGAAGACGCGCGTCCCGCTGGGAGTAATCGCAATAATATACGAATCAAGGCCGAATGTAACTGTTGATGCCGCATCACTTGCAATAAAGAGCGGAAACGCAATCATTCTTAGGGGCGGAAAGGAAGCGCTTAATTCCAACAAGGCGCTTGTTCGCGCAATTAATGTTGAAGGGCTTCCTGAAAATGCAATCCAGCTTGTTGAAGTGGCAGAGCGCGAAGCGGCAAGCGAACTCATGAAGGCAAGGGGCTATGTTGACCTGCTTATCCCCAGGGGAGGGCAGGGGCTCATTCAGTCAGTTGTGCTAAACTCCACAGTGCCGGTAATTGAAACAGGGATAGGAAACTGCCACATGTATGTTGATGGTGAGGCAGATTTGGAAATGGCAAAAAAGCTTTTGATAAATGCAAAATGCCAGAGGCCGGGGGTTTGCAATGCGATTGAGAAGCTTGTTGTAAACGAGAAAGTGGCAGGGGAGTTCCTCCCAATAGTTGGAAAGGAGCTTATGTCTAGGGAAGTGCAGATTATTGCAGACAAAAAATCGGCAGAAATACTGAAATCTGCAGGAGTTGGCTTTACGCCTGCAACAGATGAGGACTGGGCAAAAGAATATTTGGACTTGATTATCGGGATAAAAGTGGTTTCAAGCGTTGACGAGGCAATAAAGCACATCAATTTATACAGCAGCATGCATTCAGATGCAATAGTTACTGCAAACGAGGAAAAGGCAAAGAAATTCCTCCAGCTTGTTGACTCTGCTGCAGTTTACTGGAATGCCTCCACGCGATTTACAGACGGCGGAATGTTCGGCCTTGGCGCGGAATTGGGGATAAGCACGCAAAAGCTCCACGCGCGCGGGCCTATGGCACTGAAGGAAATGACTTCCACTAAATATCAGGTAATCGGCCAGGGGCAGATAAGGGAATAAATAGCATATTTTCTGAACAGGTTAAAAAAGTACTGAGGTAAAGGGCGAGGGAATAATACAAATTCATGTTCGTCTTCCCCGCTTGGTTTTTTCAAACCAGGCGTGTGGGAGGTGAATTTATGGCCCTTCGCCCGTCCCCCAAATTAGATTGAGGGAAGGCCGGTCTTTGAAAACCGGCCGTTCCATATTGGTTGGTCGCCTTGCCAGTTACCTAGCAACATCATATTGGAAGGAAGTACACTTTTCTGCCTGCCTGCGTTTTCTTGAGCAAGCCCATTTTCACAAGCTTGTTCAGCCTTGCGCTTGCCGCGTTCTTTCCCTTGTATCCAAGTGCCTTCCGCACATCCTCTGCACACAATTTTCCTTCTTTTTTTGCCATTCCGAGTATTCTCTCATCCTGCTCCGCAAGAATTTCAGGCGCCTTTGCCTTTTTTGGCTCTGCTTTTGCGCCCCCTTCGAGGTTTTGTATCCTTTCCTCAAGGGATTCAAGCTTCTGCATGATGCCTTTCAACACCCTGTTGCTGTTTTCCTTTTCATTTGCGAGCTTGTACATCACATACGCTTGGAACTGCGGATCCTTGAGCTGTTCAACCAGCTCCTTTCGGACCTCGGACACTTCATCTTTCAGCTCCTTCACTTTGATGTAGCTCTCGTCTTTTTCGAAATCTTTATATTCTCTTTCTTCGTTGTTGCTCTTTGCCATGTGCATCACATGTGTTTACTGCATGCCCCCTCATCGCGAGTGCATTTCGCATCGCGACATTGTCATTGTTGTGTCATGACATCATCATGACACATTTATAAAGCTTTCCCTCCTCCCTCGTAAGAATATGAACTTTTAGCCCATTTTCTGTTACTATTTAACTATCTATTAACACACTCAGAGGCATAACTGACACATTTTTAAACCCTTTATTCATGATACTTCCATGGCATACACTGCGCTTGATGCGGCAAAAGACATACTTTCGGCATTCAAAAGCAGGAATTCGAGGAAGCTCAGGAAAGTAAATGACAAGTGTATAATCAACATAGGGATAGAGTATGATGACACAATGTTTTCCCTCGCCCTCCTCTCCTACATGCTCTCAAAAATAACCTCCAAGCCCAGGTTCTGGAAGAGGGGAAATATAAAGAATTATCTTAACAAGGTGGAAGAAGAGCTGGAAAAGTCGATAGAATCCTATAAGCAGGGAGACAAAAAGGGAATAAAGAGGGCGCTTTCGCGAGCAGTGAAGCTCATAGAACAGCTTGACAAGAGGGACAGGAGGTATGTGAAAAACCTCTATGACAAGTCCCGCCTGAAAGTTGCGTCAGTGCTTTATGCCCAGGGCTTCTCGCTTGGCAGGGCTGCAGAAATTACCGGGGTGGACAAGCGCGAGATTATGGATTATGCAGGAAACACCATGATGTTTGACAGGGTGGAAACCGAAATGACTCTTTCCGAAAGGATGAAGAAATTCAGGAAAGTATTTGAGGAGTGATTGAATCATGACAAAAGGCGAGCCGACATTCATATGCGATGCAGGAACATTGATTTCCCTTACTGATACCTGCTTTGTAAACCTTCTTTACATGCTGAAAAACAGGTTTAACGCGCAATTCATAATCCCCCGCTCGGTTTACAACGAGTGCATAGGAAGGCCCATGAAAATGCGTTCATATGCGATACATGCTTTGAGGATGAACCAGGCATTGGAAGACGGCATACTTAAACTGGTTGCGGACAGCAAAAAGTCAGAAGTGAACAAGGTTCTTAAGCAGACCAACAAGCTCTTTTTTGCAGGCGACAGGCCGCTTGAGCTTGTGCACCGCGGGGAAGCGGGAATGATAGCACTTGCTGACAGGTTGGGGGTGGACAATCTACTTATGGATGAGAGAACCACCAGAACATTGATAGAATCCCCGATGCTATTGCACAAGCACCTTGAAAAGGAATTCCACAGGAAGCTGAGGGTTGACAAGAAGTCAATGAACAAATTTTTGGATATGACGAGAAAAATGAAGGTATTCCGGAGCAGCGAGATACTTGTTCTCGCATATGAGAATGAATATTTCAAGGGATTCAATAATTATGAACTGAAAATGCTTGAGGCATCACTCAATGCTCTGAAGCTGAACGGCTGCGCCATTTCTTTCAATGAAATCAAGAAATACGTTAAGCCGCTTAAGAAAAAGTAAGCACAACATATAAATACTTATTTTCACAATATTATATTGAAAACAACAATTAAAGTAAATTCCTAGATGATAATATGACTCATTTCATACCTTCGTTGCACGGAAAAATTCCAAGGGAGCAGAAGCCGGGAGTGAAACCTTCAAATTCGTTTTCAAGCCAGATTCTTGAGAAGATGGAAAGGCATCTTGCGATTGGTGAACGCGTGGCACTGGACCACCTTCTTGTGGTAAAGGCATTGTACAGGGAGCTCCAGGACTCGCTGGACGACTCCTCGCTTGCCAGCCACTCGCAGCTTATTCTTGATTTGGATTCCGCCGCAAACGGAAGCGAGGAAATATCGGTTTTTCTTGAAAAATATGGGGAAGCTGCAACTCCGGAAGAAAGGCAGAAGTGGGCAAACAAAATAAACAAATACTGCGAAATTTGCAGGAACCTCTATTCACAGGTATTCAGGCCAGAGGAGATTGATGCAATAAAGGCAAACTTCTGCATTCTGCTTGATGTTGAAAATGCAGAGAAGCAGAATGAGGCATATCTCCAACAACTCTCTGTTTTCCCATCGGTAATTGTTGAAACAATACAATAGTTCTTTAAATTTCAGCCCCATCCAATTCTCATGCAGCAATTCCTCGAATCCGAAAACAAAAATTACGTGGAAATATATGCAGACGAGCGCGAGCAGAGGAACAGCGAAATAATCGACGAGCTTGAGGGATTGGGGGCAAAAGTGAATGTTAAGATGCTTTCAGTTGCTGATTTCATACTTTCCGCAAGGTGCGCAGCGGAGAGGAAAACGCGAAATGACTTTGAGGCATCAATTATTGACGGAAGATTATTCACCCAGGCACAGCACCTCAAGGAAAATTACGAGCGCGTAATAATGGTGATTGAGGGAAAGCTCAACGAGGAGCGCGTAAGAAGGGGCGCAGTTCTTGGGGCGTATTCCTCGCTTATGATTAATTACGGAATTTCCCTTTTTTTCACGCGGGATGCAAAAGGAACAGCAGAAATTCTATTTGCAATTGCAAAATACGAGCAGCTTTCAAAAAAACAGCCCCTCCGCCTGTTCGCGAAAAGAAAAGCACTCACAATTCCCGAACAGCAGCGCGCAATAATCGAATCCCTTCCAGGAGTAGGCCCAAAACTCGCGCGAAACATGCTTGAGCACTTTGTCTCAATTGAAAACATAATTTCCGCAAGCGAAAAGGAGCTTCAGGAAGTGGACAAGATGGGAAAGAAGAAGGCAAAGGTTATTAGGAATATCCTGAAGGCGGTTTACTCAGAAAGAAAGTGAGGTCGCTGGTGCCTCTGGTTCTAGGGAAATCTTTTTAATATTTGTTTTATATAACTAACTCAAAATAGAATTTAGGTGAACTAAAAATGACAAAAATTTGGGATACAATGCAGGATTTCAACCCCTGGTGGAAAAAGCCATTTTCCATAGATTATAGGGAGAGGGAAGTATATGCTGAAATAAAAAAATACCTCAAGATGCCGCAGATACTCTCGCTAACGGGCCTCAGAAGAGTCGGGAAAACTACAATAATGCTCAAAATCGTAGAAGATAGGATAAGCCAGGGATTCGAGGCGGAGGACATACAGTATTTTTCTTTTGACGAGTTCAAGAGGGAGGACTTGCGGAATATCCTGAAGGAATATGAAAGGAGAATGGAAAAAGACCTCAGAAGCGGAAGATACCTTCTTTTATTCGATGAAATACAAAAGCTGGAGAACTGGGAAAACCAAGTAAAAACGATATATGATGCTTTCGGGAAGCGTGTTAAGATTATTATTTCCGGTTCCGAGTCACTTTTCCTGAGAAAAACGAGTAGGGAGACACTTGCCGGAAGGCTTTTCGAATTCAAGATTTCCCCTCTCTCCTTTCGCGAGTTCATAAGCTTCAAGAATCTTTCGCCAAAGCCAATTTCACTTTACGAGAAAGAGCTGGAAAAATCACTTGAAGATTTGATTCTCACCCAGGGGTTCCCTGAATTGTTTGGGGTAAAGGACAAAGAAATTATCCGCAAATACATTCAGGAAAGCATTGTCGAGAAGGTGATATATCGCGACCTTCAGAGCATGTTCAATATACGGGACATATCCGCAATTGAATCCCTCCTCAATATTTTCATGGACTCTCCAGGCCAGGTGGTTGATTTGTCCGATTTATCCAAAGAACTTGGCATAACAAGGCAGACAGTTTCCCTATACCTGACCTATCTTGAAAAATCCTTTCTTTTGAGAAAACTCTACAATTTTTCCAAAAACAGAAGAAAAGCGGAACGCAAGCTAAAGAAGTATTATCCCAGCATACTGTCCTTTGGGCTTTTATCTAATGAGGATAAACTTTCCAAGTCAAAAGTCCTGGAATGGCTGGTCGTCAATCAGACAGATGCTGAATTTTTTTGGAGAGACCCCTACAAGCATGAGGTGGATATTGTTCTTACAGGCAAGAGAACAATGCCGGTGGAAGTCAAATATGGAAAGGTGGAAAAAAAAGGCATCCTGGCATTTATGAAAAAATTCAACTTGAAAGAAGGCCTGATAGTTTCCAGTGATATCGAGGATAAATTGAAAGTCAAGGGCAATGAGGTAAAAGTCATCCCTGCCTATAAATTTCTGTTAAGGGAGGATTTTATCTAGCCAGCGGCAAAGCCGCGGGCTGCAGAAAGTTGATAAAATGGGGAAAAGAAGGCGAAAATAACCAGGAAAATCCTGAAAGCGGTTTATTCCGAATAAACCTATCCCCCGCCTCCTTCCATCTCCTTCCTAATTTCAACATAAATCTGAACCTGGTTTCCCTTACCTGGATA
>CAYTXD010000001.1:24885-27482 GCA_964441305.1 Microcaldota archaeon | reverse complement strand
TAGTTATGAAAGGTTATGATAATTCTCGAGGTGTCATATTTTTAAGGAAGCACACCCTACAAGCAGAAGAAAAAGCTTAAAAAAGAGTAGATTCATATTATCTGCCCTACTTCGTAGTGAATATGAAGTTTAGAGAGAAATGTTAATACCCTTAGGGGGAAATCAGAGATGTAGAGATATTTGCAACTGGCAAGTTGCAAAAATTCTAGAGGTGCGAATACATGGTAACAGTATATGATGTCCCAGCAAACGAGCTGGTGAACAAGACGGCAGAAAAACTGAAGGAGATGGGAATAAAGCAGCCTGAATGGATTGGATTCGTAAAGAGCGGAGCGCACGCCCAGAGGAAGCCGGAGTCAAAGGACTTCTGGTTTGTAAGGTGTGCCTCAATTCTCAGGCAGGTTTACACCCGTGAGAATATCGGGGTGAACAGGCTGAGGAGGCATTATGGAGGTGCGAAGAACAGGGGAGTTAGGCCCTCGAAGCACTCCGAAGCAGGCGGAAAGATTATCAGGGAAGGAATGAAGCAGCTTGAGTCCATTGGGCTTGTTGAGAAAAAGAAAACAGGCAGGGAGATTACCGGAAAGGGAAGGAAGCTGCTTGACAATGTTGCTTATGATGTCAAGAAGGAGATTAGAGATGCAAAGGAAAAGGAGAACGCGTGAGAAAAATGGAAGAGGAAGATATTGAAAAGATGAGAAGGAAAAGAACGGAGCAGGCCCAGCAGCAGAATGAGATGGATGGAAAGATGAAAACCGCCCTCCGGCAGATGCTTGAGCCGGATGCTTACGAAAGAATGATGAATATCAAGGCAGCTGACCCTGAGAAATATACAAATGTGACAGTAATGCTCGCGCGGCTTTTCCAGTCAGGCAAGTTTGGCGGGAAAGTGTCTGACCAGCAGCTTGTCCAGTTGCTTTCAAAGATGGGTGAGAAGAAAGGGGGCAGCATACAAATAAAGAGAAAATGAGTCAAGGTGGTATTAATGAGCAGAAACAAGACACCAATCACAAAGGCAAGGCTTGGAAAGGCAATCAAGCAGAACAGGAGGGTGCCCCTTTTTGCAATTGCGGCAAGCAACAGGGCAGTTGTAATGAACCAGAAGAGAAGGAGATGGAGAACCGAAAAGATGAAGCTCCCAAAGCCAAAGGGCACTAAGAGCCAGAACAAAAAGGCATAGGTGATATCATGGCGGAAAAGCAGCTAGAGAGAATTTACACTATCCCACTTGCAAAAGCATATGATCTCCCAAGGAACAGGAGGGGGAAGAGGGCGGTCAACATAGTCAGGGATTACCTTTCAAAGCACATGAAAGTGGATTCAAAGGACGTTTCAATCAGCGAATTCATAAACATGAGGATATGGAGAGATGGGATAAAGAAGCCACCAAGAAAGGTCAAGGTAAAAGCAGTTAAGGAGGGGGAGAAAGTCAATGCAATTCTTGTTGGCGAAGAAGAGCTGGTAAAGGCAAGGGAAGAAAAGCAGAAAAAGAAAGAGGAGGAGAAGAAGCCCAAGGAAAAGCCGAAAGAGAAAAAAGAGGAGAAGAAACAGGAAAAGAGCAAGCAGCCGGAAAAGAAGCAGGAAGAAGAGAAAGACAAGAAAAAGGAAGAGGGCAAGGCGGACGAGAAGCAGCAGGAAAAAATAGGGAATAAGAAGCCGGCAGATGAAAGCAAGGGGCAGAAATCCAAGGAAAAGCCGGCTGAAAAGAAGGAAGAGAAGTGATTGGATGCACTCATCAAGGGTTGCGCATGCGGGCAATCCATTTATCGGCCTGTTTGCGAAAACCAACGACAAGTTTACCCTGGTCCCGAGCTCTGCCCACGAGAAGTTTGTGGAGGCGGCAGAGGTACTGGGAACCGAACTGGCAAAGCTGACTATTGCCAATTCCGAGTTTGTAGGCATTTACACGGCAATGAACAACAACGGGATAGCTGTGCCCAACCTTATTGGAAAGCATGAGTTGGCAGACCTTGAGAAGCTTGGAATTGAAGTATACGTAAGCAATGAGAAAAGGAATGCCTTTGGAAATAACATCGCAGTTAACGGCAAAGGGGGAATAGTGAATGAAGAGATAGATGAGAAGGAAAAGAAAAACCTGGAGCAGTGCTTTGGAGTTCCCCTGGAAAGATTCAGAATTGCAGATTATGAAGCTGTTGGAAGCTGCTGCGTTGTAACGGACAAGGGTTTTGTTGCGCATAATGAGGCAAATGAGGAGGAAATCGATTTTTTGGAATCGGTTTTTAAGGTTAAAGGGACAATAGGAACAATAAATATGGGAACGGGCTTTGTTGGCGCCGGCCTCATTGCGAACTGCAGGGGATATGTTGCTGGAGAAAGGACCGGCGGTTTTGAGATGATGAGGATAGACCAGGGCCTTGAGCTGGTGGAGTGATACTATGGCAACTTTCGATGATTTTGCGAAGCTGGAGATAAGAGCTGGGAGGATAATTGCCGCGGAAAAGGTGGAGGGGGCGGACAAGCTCCTGAAACTTGACGTGGACACCGGAGAAAAAAGGCAGCTTGTAGCAAGTATCGCGGAAAGCTACACCCCGGAAGAACTGGTTGGAATGACAATAATAGTGCTTGCAAACCTGGAG
>CAYTXD010000001.1:0-24875 GCA_964441305.1 Microcaldota archaeon | reverse complement strand
GGGAATGCTTCTTGCAGTTGACCTGGAAGGAGGAAAAACTGTGCTGCTCACCACTGAAAAAGAGGTTCCTGCGGGCTCTGAAATTAGGTGATGTTATGAAGTATTGGGTTGAAGGAGAAATGGATTTGAAAGGAGAGACAAGGAAATTTGTAAAGGAGATAATAGCAGAAAATGAGGAAAGGGCAAAGGAAAAGGCGCTTTCCCAGATTGGCTCGAATCATGGATTGGTCAGGAGCAAAATCAAAATCAGCAGCGTGGAGAAGGTGGTTGAGTGAGCGAACAGCAGAAAGAGAGCAATAAGGACAAGGAGATGGAGAAGCTTGCATACGAATCCCAGTTCTACAGGCAGAGGCTGGAGATGATTCAGCAGCAGATTTCCGCACTTCAGAAAAGCTCAATGGAAATTGAAAATACTGTGAATGCCCTTAGAGGAATAGGTGAAACGGAGGAGGAGATGTATTTTCCCCTTGGAGGAGGGGTTCACAGCAAAGTAAAAATGCCCGAAAAGGACAACGTGCTGGTTGACGTCGGCTCGGGCATTGTTGCGGAAAGAAAGGTTTCGGATGCTCTCGAGATTCTGGATTTGCGGCTGAAAGCGGTTAAGGATGCTCTTGAAAAGATGGAAAAGGCGAAAAGCGAGGGCACAATGAAGCTTCAGGAAATTGAATCCAAGGCGCAGGAGCATTATGGTAGGTAAAGATGTTCGGCCTTCTGAAAAACAAGCTTTCCAATTTTGTTGACGGGATAAAAAAGAAAGTGGCTAAAGAGGAGAAGGGGGAGATCGAGAAAAGGGAAGTTGAAATTGATAAGGAATCCGCGAAAGAAGTTGAAGAGGCGGAAGTGAGAGAAGAGAGGGCGGAAAAAGTTGAGGAGCCCGGTGTTGAGAAGGAAATTGAATTGGAAGAAAAGGTTCCTGCAGATAAGGTGAAGAGTGAAACTGTAGAGGAAAAAGAAGAAGTTTGGGAGAGGCCAGGCCCAGGGGAAACGGAAGAAGCAGAGGAAATAGAGATCGAAGCAATTGAGCAGAAAGAGAAAGAGCCGCCTGTTGAAGAGCCAATTCAAAAAGAAACAGAAGGGCCGAAAGAGGAAGTTGAGGTTCCTGCTGTAGGAGAAATCAAGAAGGATAAAGGGCCAAAGCCGCCTGCAGCAAAGAAAAGGGAAGAAGGAAAAGAAGAAATTGAAGTTATGCCTGAAAAAGTTGAAAGGGCAAAAGAAAAAAAGAGGGAGTTAATTGTTGAGGAAAAGGGGCAGGATGTTGAGGAGAAAGTAGAGAGAGAAAAATCCTTGGGGGAGGTTGGGCAGGAGAAGGAAAGCTGGTCCAAGCGGATTTCAGGCATCCTTCCCAAAAAGAAAAAGCCTGCCAAAAAGGAGCCGGAAAAAAAGAAAGTAAAGTTGAGCATTGAAAGCACCGTAAAGTCGTTTATTTCCGGGGAAGTTGAAATTAAGGAGAAGGATGTGGGGGGGCTGATGGACGAGCTGGAGCTTTCGCTCTTGGAAAGCGATGTCGCATACGAAGTTGCTCTTGCGATCGTTGATGGTATGAGGGAGCGGCTTGTTGGAAAGAAGGTGAAGAAAAAGGAGCTCGATGAGGAGATTAAGGGAGCGATAAGGGAAGTGCTGATTGAAGTTTTGCAGAATGAAAGCCAGTTCGATTTTGTTAACAAGGTGAAGTCAATGGAAAAGCCGGTGAAAATACTTTTTCTTGGACCGAACGGCGCAGGGAAGACAACAACTATTGCAAAGGTTGCGGATTTGCTTATGAAGAATGGGATGACTGCGGTTTTTTCCGCATCTGACACTTTCAGGGCTGCGGCAATAGAGCAAACCGAGGAGCATGCGAAAAGGCTTGGTATCAGAGCTATCAAGAGCAAGTATGGTGCAGACCCTGCGTCTGTTGCATTTGATGCAGTGAATTTCGCAAAAGCGAACAATGTTGATGCGGTCCTTATAGACAGCGCGGGAAGGCAGGAAACGAACAGGAATTTGATTGATGAGCTACGGAAAATAAAGAGAGTGGTGAACCCGGATATGAGCATTTATGTGGGGGAAAGCTTAGGCGGAAATGCGGTTGTGGACCAGGTGAAGAGGTTCAATGAGGAAATTGGGGTGGATGGAGTTATACTTACAAAGCTGGACTGTGATGCAAAGGGAGGCACTGCTTTTTCAATAAGCAAAACCGCGGACGTGCCGATACTTTATATTGGAGTGGGGCAGGCATACAGCGATTTGAAAGAGTTCAACGCACCCGAAATAGTTGATGGCATTATTGCATCTTGAGCAGGACAACCTTCTTGTCCCTGAATGCACCTTTTTTGTTTGGGGCCCTCTTGTCTCTTTGGAAAAATCCCTTTTGGGTGGGCAGATTACGCCCTGCAGGCAAAACTGCTTTTTTTTCGGTTTCAGGAGTATCTCTTTGGCATAGTGAAACTGCTTCCCCAATGCTCTCCGCAAATGTGAATTCGCCACACTGCCAATTTAAACCGGCCCATCTTTTCATCGCCTCATTTTTTGGGGAAATAAGAAAAACAAGTTTGGTTCCTTTCTCATCGAATTTTGAATTTATTCTTGTTAGGTGCCAAAGCGCAGAATTGCTCACATAATCAACATGGGTAAGGTCAAGTATCGCCGGTTTTGAAACAGAGCTTGAGGCTGAAAGAACTGCTTGTTCAAACTTATGCTCCTGCCCTTCAATTGAGCCGCGGACAGAGAGGCGGGAAAGCTCGGAACTTGCCTTCTCAATCAACGAATACGAACCGAATAGTTCCTGCCTCTGAAAATCGCAGTTAGAATGCATGAAATCATTCCATCTCAATCTCGAATGCGCACACCGGCTGCTCGATTCCCAAATTGTTGAGCACCTGAGGGTGAACTTCCCCCAAATAACCTTTCTTTTTTCCTCCAACGGAAATTTTTGCGCACCTGCCCTTAAGGAAAACAGGGTGCTGCCCCTCGTCTATTTCATATTCAATTGACATTTCCCCCATAATGGAGTCAAGATATGATTTCATGTCCGAAAAAGAAACTGCCGAATCCATTACTGCAGAACCTAAATGGTTCTTTAGCTGGGGCTCCGCGCAGACGCCGAGCTCGTAAATCTTCTGGGGGAGCTTCTGGTCCTTGCTTTGGGAGAAAATTGCCAGCAGGTTTGGGAGAAGGGTGGAGCGGACATGGGTGAAATCCGAAGTCCTGGGGTTAGCTATTTCAACAAGCTTGGGGGGGAGAAGGCACCTTTCCATAAGTGAAGGATTGGTTAGGGTCCAGGTGACAACCTCGTTGAACGCGAGCCCGGTGAGTGCGGAATGCAGGGAATTGCTGTCATTTCTTTTCCCAGGGGTGAAGAAATCTGGAAGGGAGGGCTCGAATTTATTGTAGTCGTAAGCAATCGCAATATCTTCAATAACATCAACGTCATGTAGCACGTCCGTGCGGTAAGGGGGGACATATATTTTTTCCCCGTCAACCTTGTATCCCATCTTTGCGAGCATTTCTCCCATCTGCTTTTTGGAGATGAATGTGTCAAGAAGCTTGAGGGCCTGCTTGAAAGGTATAGTCCTTTCCTCCATCTTGAGATTTGGGTGCATTTTCCCGTTTATTTCAACAGAAAACAGCTGCCCTCCCCTGTCCGCAAGGGCGCATGAAAGTATATTGACTGCGCTTTCCACCGATTCTTTCGAAGTTCCTGTAACCTCGATAAGCAGGCCATTGGTGCTTTCATCAAGTTTTGTTCTGTCTGCATTTATTATTGGTGGGAATGAAACGCATTCCCCGCTTGAATCAGTAATAAGCGGGAATTTCCCATTCACAAGGTGGCTGTATTCCTGCCCTTTTTCATGCCTCTGCAGTATTTCATGCATCGTCATTTTTTCCGATTTCTCAAGCGGTACAAACGAATAGGACTCCCCGCCCACTGCTTGGTACTTAAGAGGAAATGAGATTGGCGCAAGGTTGTGGATGCCTATTGCCACTTTCTTTCTCTTTCTTCCCAGCGTGTCATGGAGTTTTTCCTGCACCTGAATCAATGAATCGAGAATTTTTTCGTCCATGGAAACGCTTTTCACAACTGCCGCGCCTATGTATGGCCTGGCATCCTTTACGGAGGGGTCAACATCTATCCTGTAGTCAGAGCCAGCTGCAAAATACTCCCTCGCTTTGCCGGTGGTGAACGAGTATAGCGCTCTTGCTATTCCCTCGACAGAGAGGAAATCGGGCCTGTCCGGAGTTATTTCAAGGGAAATATCGTCCCCTTCAATGCCTTCCACAGGTATTCCGATTAGCGTGAGGTTTTTTTCAACGTCTTCCATGGAAAGGTCAACGAATGATTTCAGGTCCGAATATGAAACAGTTATCACTGCCATTGATATCACCTACTTAAGAAATGCGCCTGCCAGCGCTCCGGAAAGCGGACCGATTGGCATTAGCACAATCAACTTAATAATAATGATTATTGTTCTTTCGTCAATTGAGGAAAGGGGCAGCGTGGGCCCTATTACGGAGAGTATTAAGCTAATTGTTCCTCCAAAGAATAGGACAACAAATGCCGCAGTAAGGGAAGAGAAAATGCCTGCTGCAGCCCCATAAAAGATTCCCATCTCGCCATTGTTCAGCGCCTTTGCCGCATATGCGGATATTGTACCTCCTATGAACATCCACACGAAGCAGAGCATTTCAAGATAGGGTACGGAGATGAATGCGCCTGCAACAGTTCCTCCAACCAAACCGCCAATGAAAAGCGCGGGCAGAGAGTAAAGAAAATGCTTCAGTGCCTGCTTTTGGGGTTTTTTGCGCATCCCTTTTGTATCATTCAGCGCATCCCCAAGCTTTGAATGTGCCTTTGATGTCAGAGATTCGTTTCCTGCGCCTCCCTCGTCTTTGTCGGAATCCATATAATCATTGAAAATAAGTTGTTTATTAATATAAACCTTGAGGTGAAATTATGAGCATGAGATTTGAGATAGATTTCACCAAAAGCGTTAATGAGAATGCGTCAGAATATTATGAAAAATCCAAGAAAATGAGAAAGAAACTGGAGGGAGTTGAGAAAGCGATAAGGGAAAGCAGGAAGGAGCTGGAGCAGGCAAATAAAGAGAAGGAGAAAAAGGAAGTTGAGGGTAAGAAGGCGAAAGTGAAAGTGAGAAAGAAGAAGGAATGGTATGAAAGCTACCACTGGTTTTACACGAGCGGGGGAAAGCTGGTTATTGCTGGAAGGGATGCAAAGCAGAATGATATTGTCACTTCAAAGTATCTTGAGGAAAATGATTTGTGGTTTCATGCAGATATACAGGGCGCGCCTGCAACTATTTTGAAGGGTGGGAAGGAGGCCGAAGAGCAGGAGAAAAAAGAAACCGCACAGTTTGCGGCAAGCTTCTCATCCGCATGGAAAATAGGGAGTGCGGGTGTGGATGTTTATGCAGTAAAAAAGGGGCAGCTGGGCAAACATGCGCAAGGGAGGTTTATAGGCAAAGGGGGGTTTGCAATAAAAGGGGCGAGGGAATGGTTCCGAGGAACGCCACTTGGGGTTAAGGTTGGCATGGAAGGGGAGAAGGTTAAAGTGCTTCCCATAGATTGCAGGAGGGGGATGGAAAAAGAGATTGGGCTTGCCCCTGGAGGGGAGGAAAAGGGCAGGGCGGCAAGAGAAATTGCAAAAAAGCTTGACGCGGATATCGACGAGGTCCTCTCGCTTCTTCCCTCCGGAAAAATAAAAATCATGGGATAGCTATTTGATTGAGATAACTGAAACCGTATCCTCGCTCTTGAATATCTTGGCGGAATTTTTTCCCTTCTTGAGAGGAAATGAGGACTGGCCGTCAACTATCGCGCTCATCTTCTGGTCAGTTTCAATGGAGAGATTGGAAACTACCCTGTCATCGAGCACCATTGGATCGAAATTCCTTCTGAAGGGCGCAATTGCAACTATTTCGTATTTTTCCGAATTTGGCTCAAGTTCCTTTCCTCCGCATGAATAGGCATAAGCGGTGGAGCCGGTGGGAGTGGAGAATATGACGCCGTCCGCCTTGAAATCGATTTTCCTTTTGTCTATCGATTTTTCAAATGAGAGGGTGAATCTAATGACTCTTGCTCCGGTCGTTTTGATGCAGTATTCATTTAGGGCGGGAGGGAGCTTCTTTCCGTTCAGCATGCACTCAAGCATGGAACGTTCCTGGATTTCGTATCTTCCCTTAAGAACCTTTGAAAGCTTGGTTTTCCAGTTTAGGTTGGTGGACTGGCAGATGAAGCTGGTGTATGAGCCGATCCCGAATATCGGTGCATTGTGCTTCTGCTTGTTGTAGAGTATTGTCCCGTCCCCACTAATCATTATTGCAATGTCTGGCTCTTTTGCCCTTGTCTTTATTCCCTGATCTTTCAGGAATTTAAGCACTTCTTTCTTAAGCTGTTTGGCCTGCTTCTTCTTGGGGTTTGCCAGCACTTTTGCGGAAGCCACGGGTTTCATTTTACACTCACCACTACCCTTCGCTTTGAGCGGGGGCCGTCAAACTCGCACAGCATAATCCTCTGCCATGTTCCCATCACCAGGCTTCCACCGGAAATGGGAATTGTCACACAGGGAGAAAAGAGCCCGGATTTCAGGTGCGCCTCTGCATTATCATCTATCTGATTGTGCCTGTAGTCGCTCTTGGGAACAAGCTCGCGGAAAAGGCGAAGGAAATCCTGCTCAAGGTTGGGCTCGTGCTCGTTTATGATAAGTGAGGCGGTTGCATGGGGAACATACACAAGGCACATTCCTTCCTCGACTTTTCCTTCCGCAAGCTCAATTACCTTTCCGGTAATATCTATTATCTGCAATTGCTCCTGCGTTGAAACTGAGAATTCCATGGATTTGTAAAGAAGGGAATAAACTTAAAAGCTACTGCAGCTCCTGCTCCAAAAGGCGGGGAATGCTGTGCCTTTTGAAATCATATTCGACTTCAATCTGGTCCAGCAGCTTCTCCACCCTGCCTGCATACCTTTTTGCTATTGACAGGAAGCTGCTGCTCCATATTGCGTGGTATTTTCCCTTTTTCACTGCAGAAAAAAGCTCATCCTCTGATGGCTCGCAGTCAATTACCGTAAAAGCGTTGCCCACTTCATACATCGAATGTGCATCGCTTCCGCCGGTTCCTTTTATCTCGCGGTCTATTGTAACCAGGTTACTAATCACATCAAACCCGTTGAACCGCTCAAGCGCATCAACATCAAGCTTAAGCGCAACACCCCGCAATGCGCTTTTTCTTGGGGAAAAGGGATGGGGAGCTATTATCAACGCGTCCTCCTCTTTTGCCAGCTCGCATACCTCGAATGCGTCGGAGCCCCTCTTGAATTCCCTCCCGGCACCGAATACGCACAAGTGGCCCTGTTTTGTGGAAACCTCCTCCCCGTAAAGAACGAAAAAGTCATCAACGCCTTGGTCGCCAATCAGCCGGTCGTGCTCGCATACTGCAATCCCGCCAAGCCCCTTTTTCTTCGCATAATCGGCCATCTGGTGAACTGAGTGAAGCCCGTCCCTGGAATGAATGGAGTGCACGTGCAAATCGATTTTCACAAAAATGGTAATGAAGAATGTATTTTAAAAGTTAATGAGATATACACGCATGAAAATCAAAGGAGTGAGGAAGGGAGAGAGGGTTCTGCTTAAAGAGGAGATACAGATTATGAAAAAAACCAGAGAGTGGGAGCCGCCGTATGGAATTCTTATCCTTACTCAAAAGAAACTGATTATCGCGTGCGATGGAGAGATGGATTCCATTCCAGTGAAAAAAATAAAGGAAATGGAGATGAAAAGTATTGAGAAGAGCGATTACAACCGCATTTTTGGAAAAAACCACATTAGAATTTCATACACGAATGATAAAGACAAGAAAACGCCGTATTTCTCATGCACGCACGGAAGCTTCGGGGGGACCCTGAGGATGTCAAGGGACCGGAAAACAGAGGATTTGTATGGCGCTCTTAAAGATAAAATAGAAAATCTGAAAAAAATCTAGTCCGTTTCCTTCTTTCTGGGTATGGTTTTGGAAAGCTTTGATTTCTTTTTCCCCTCCCCTGTCTGGGAGCCGATGCTGAATTCCACAAGCTCCTCGTCAAGTGATTCGTTGAATTGCGTCACCAATGTGTCATCACCGAGCTGGAGGTCCCGGTCAAGCCGGTGAGCCGCCTTGTATGGGAGGTCGTTTCTTGAGAGTATCTTGATAAGCTCCAGACTCATTTCCCTGTCAAGCACCGGCTTTACGCCATTGATTATGTTGTTGTATGCGAGCTTCAAAAGCACTTTGAGCCTTGCAAGGTCTTCGGGAGGAATGCCTGCCATCTGGAGAGAGGTGAGAAGTGCCTGTATGAAAATGAGATTTCTCTTGTCCGCGGTATCGAGAATCCTTTCAAGCCGCTCTATCTCCTCTTTTGTGAACCCCGCTTTTTCTAAAGATTTTATCACTTTTTCCTTGAATTTGACAAATGAGCGCTTCTTGGAGGATTCCTCTTTGGACTTCTTGGATTTGCTTGCAACTGCCATAGTTAGATTAAAAATGAATGGTTAATAAATCTTCAGGTGAATGGCAAGATGATGGTTTTCAGCAGAGAGTTTGTAGAAACGGTGAAGAACGCCTGCAGGGAGGTTTACCCTAATGAGTTTCTTGCGCTTTTCAGGGAGAAAAACGGGGTGGTTAGCGAGCTGATAATTCCGCCGAATTCAATAAAGGGGAGGGGGTTTGCGACCCTTGACCTGTGGGCCCTTCCCGCAGGAGGGGGTTACACAGGAAGCGTTCATTCCCACCCGGGAAGAAGCAACAGGCCTTCAGGAAACGATTTGAGGGTTTTTGGCAAAGTTGGAAAATATCACATGGTAATCGGCAGTCCCTATGAAGATGGGGATATCTCAGTTTACGATGTTGATGGAAATGAAGTTGAGTTTGAAATCAGATAGATGAAGCAAGCACTTCCTCTTTCCTGTGATCAGGCGGAACGTACTCTGCAGTGGCTCTCCTCACTTCCTTTATCCCCGTTTCGCTCAAAGGAGTTGAGCTGTCGAAGGATTTGTTTCTGCTTCCGGTGAACTCCTCAAGGGTCATTCTCTGTATTTTCATCGGGTTTCCGCCAAAATCGTATATGTTGCCTTCATAATAAACTCCCCAATGGTCATCGCTGGAGGTCCCCCTTACTTTTATGAAATCTCCGTTCTGAAGGTCTCCAACTTTTTCCATCTTTTTTGCCCCGGGGTGTTCTCCAAGGTATTGATTGTAACGCCATCTCTGGTTATCTGATTTCCTTGCCCAGACTGTGTTGTAAAGGTTTACCTGCCTGCCGTTTTTTACATAGCCAAGAAGGCGGCCGTCCGCCGAGTCAAGGTTGAACCTCGCCTTGTTGAGATGGCTATCCACATCAACCTGCATGGAAAACGTAATGTATGTAAGCAGGCGAGGAAAATCAAAGCAATCGGTGCCGTATAAGTTGTCCTTGACGCCTCTTCCCCTTATCGGCTTGTATCCTATGGAAGATAGCTCCCAAATCATTTTCGCAAGCCTGCCGATTATATCTCCGTAAGCGTTTTCACTGTAAACCTCCTCGTCCAATCTTATGTCAAGAACTCCCGCACCGTCAAAATCAAGGTTCTGCTGTTTTTCAAAAAATCCATTAACTGCTTCGGATGCGATTACTTCCCTTAATGTCATCCGCTGTTCCTCCGAAAGACTATTTGGCAGGTTTCTGGGTTTCATGCCATCCCTAACCTCAATGAGAGAGTCAAGAACAAAGTCCTTTTTGCCCTTGAATTTCTCGTTCCATGCCCAAAGGCCTATCGCAAAGTCCACTACCTTTTTCTTGTGGCTCTCCCTTCCTATGTCGAATCCGATTCCGTATTCGTTTGGGACCCCGAGCATGAGGTTGGAGAGAAGGCGGTTTACCCTCTTCTTGAACTGGTCATCCGAAAGGTCCTTCCATCCCTTCTTTTTCCTTAGCTTGTCTATCTGAGTTAAAAGTGTATTAACCGTTGAGTTAAGCGCAACATCCACAAGCTCGTACTTTTTGTCGTTCACAACCAAAGCATTCATGTCGATTCTCTCTTTTTCAGAAATTTCTGTTTCAAAGCTCCCGGCCTTGCTGGAATAGATTTCAAGAAGGGATTTCAACTTCGGTTTCTTTCCTTTGTTATCCATTTTCCATTGATGAAGGCCTAAATTGAAATCCATCTTTCCGTAAATATCTTCTTGCGGAAAATACCCTATTCCTATTTTATTCTGTTTCCCTTCAAGAAGACCTGCCAGCGCACTGTTGATTTTTTTTTCACTAACTCCCTTTTTCATCGCGTGCTTTGCCTGGGAAACCAAGGTGTTAAGGAAACAGTAGAGGAATTTTTTCCTGAGCATCGCCTTGTCGCGTATTTCCGGCTGGAGGGAGAGGAATTTCGTTAATACCTTTTTATGCGATTCCGGGAGACGTGCAAGAACATTGCTCATGAGATTGTTAGGCAATCAGGAAATATAAATATTTGTTACTTCTGTCCGGGCATTTCAATGAAATCCCGCTCTGAGAAATGAAGCTCGCCCGGTATGATGAATATGAAAGGAGGGGAGCCCAGCGATTCGCCTTTTTTCATAAGGGCTGAGAGCGTGCCGAATGAGATTTTTTGGTCTTCATAGCCGACCCTGCTCAATACCAAGAGTTCAGTGTCGTCCTTGATAATGCCTTTACCCAATTCATTTTCAATTTTTCTGAGGAGCTCAAGTGCGTGGGAGGCATGCATTGGCTGCTTTTCCGTGCTGATGTCAAGCAAAAGAAGAGTGTGCATTCCGTTTGATTTGTTGGTTTCGATTATTTTGTAGGGTGTTGTTGGCTTGTAGGAATCAGTCCAGTATGAGAGGGTAGCAGTCTTTCCGAATTTGTATGCGTGGAGCCCGCTTTCCCCTATTGCCGCGCTGAGAATGGATGAGGAGTGGACCACTTTTGTTTTGATTTTTCTTTTCTTTGCGGAAAGGAGAAGAGAGGAATGGGTGGTTGCAATCAGGGGGTCGCCAGGTATGAGGAGTGCCACGTTTTTGCTTTCCGCTTCCGAGAGAATTTTTTCCTCCCCCTCCACATCTTCCCTCTCAAGAATTTCGATTTTCATTCCTGAAATCTCCTCCAATCTTTCGATTGTGCCTTCCTTCATTATGTTGGTGTAGTTTTCCGCAAATACAATGTCGCATTTTTTCAATTCATCAAGGCCTTTGAGTGAAATGTCGCGCTCATCCGAGATTCCCATTCCAATAAGCTTCAGCATTTTATGCACCTACAAGCATTCTCAGCATGCTCCTGAAGCCGGGGCGAGGCCGAGTATTATTATCACAAGGAAAAGAAAGAATTTCTCGTTTTTGGTGCCCGCATCCTTGTCAATTATGTATGCCGCGGCAAATGAGAAAAGGACTTTTACAATGAAGAAAAAGAAAAACCCGAATCCTGTGAATTCGAAAAGAGATGCGATAAAGTTGGGAACTACATGCTGCTCGAAATATCCTTTGCCGGTTATTTTGCCGAATAAATCGATTACCACGAAGGTTGCAGAGCCATCAAGCGCATGGGAAAGCACAAGGAATGAGGCGAATGTGTCCACGCCGATTTTCTTGAAGAGGTAATAGGCAACCGCTGCAGAAAGGATTGTGAGCGCAATAATCAAAATCCAGTAGATTATGTTAATTGGGAAAAACTGGGAGGCAAAAATCAGGGGGAGAAGAATGAGCAGGTGGGGAAGCCATAGGGTTATTCCAACGTAAGGGAGAAGGTTTAGTTTGCCGTATCTGTGAAGTATGAAAATTGATGCGAGCAGCAGAAAAGCGGTCACGAAGTAAACGCCAGGGGAGGTGGTGAGAATTGAGTAGTCGTAAATATGGGTTTGCATTATTAAAGAGTAGATTGGGGAGAGAATGTTTCCGGAGTCAACAAATGCCTGCATTGCCCCCGTGTCTATTGAGTCGGTTACAACACGGGCGGTTGCCCCGAAAAGCACGAATGGGATTATTGCGTATGTAAGACCTTTTGTGAAAGTAAGCCCTGTTTTGGAGAATTCCTTGTAAATAATGTAGAGAAAAATGAATGCTATAAGGGCATAGGCAAGGGTGTTGACTTGGTTGTACCCGCAATGGTATGTTATTGTGTCAAAAAAGCACTTCTGGAAAGGGATGTGCGGCATGTTGCCTATTGTGCATTCAGTTGCTATTTCAGAGCATATTCCCATGGATGGATAAGGAATAAGGAAATTTAAAAAACAAGTGGAAAGCAGGTGTTGCAGTGTATTTAAGTTTTGCCTGGGGAATTTTGACATGAGGCCTGACAATCTCTGCATTTACTGCAAGGGGACCAAAAACCTGTGTGGAGTTTCACCCTGCCCTGTTCTGCAAAAAGTTAAGGCAAGCAAGGGAATGCAGGAAAAGCTCAAGCAGGATGTTTTTGGCCCTTCCCCGCCAAACCTTTTTGTTGGAAGCTATGGGTGGCCGAATGTGAATTGGGGCCCGATGGTGAGCATTGGTGAGGGAAGCGATAATCCAAGCGATTGGTACGGAGCAAGCTATGATGACATAATCAATTGGAGAAGCTCTATTGTTAGGGGGCAGAGCAGGGCGAATGTGCTTTCGCGCGAGCACGTTCTCCGCGAGGCGCAGGAGGCGGCAATGAGCATAAGGAATGTTGACATGGAGATGAGCTTTACAAAAAAGCCGGTTTATGAGATGAAGTTTTCCTCCGTCACCCAGCCGATGGGCGCGTCCGCGCCAATGAAAAGGATGAAAGTTGTTGACAACCCGAAAATCCCAAGGAGGGTGGACCAGCTTGTAGAGGATGGGGTGATGTCGCGGGATGCTGTGCATGAACTTTTTGAAAAAGGGTATGACAATTACTATCTGACCAGGTTGCTTAATGCGGGGGTGCTTGGAAGGAAGAAGTACAAAAAGCTTGTTCCAACCAGATGGAGCATTACCGCAATGGATGACATGGTTGGAAAGAGGATGATGCAAAAAATCAGGGAATTCCGAGAGATTGGAGAATACCAGGTGTATACCAGCGAATATCTGCATAACCACTTTGAGATACTGCTCATGCCCGGCGCCTGGGAGTTTGAGCAGTTCGAATCATGGGCTCCTGGAACGATATGGAGCCAGGGTGAGAGCAATTTCAGGATAAGCGAGGAATATGAGCCCTTTGAGGGAAGATGGAAGTATGCTGACAAGCAGGCGGGCGGGTATTATGCCGGCAGATATGGAGTATGCGAGGGGCTTCTTGGGATGAGGAGGCAGGCAAGATCTGTTGTTTTCAGGGAGGTTTATGAGGGGTATATGGTGCCAGTTGGTGTTTGGGAAGTTCGTGAGAATGCTAGGAATGCTATGAAGAACCCACCAAAGAAATTCCAGAGCATGAATGAAGCGTTGGAGGATATTGGCACAAGGTTGAGGATTCCGATAAAGGAATACAGAAGAATGAGTAGGATTATTGCACAGACGCGGCTTCTTGACTTCTGAATAGGTTTTTAAGGGTGGAGTAGGTAATTATTACGCATAAACAACACCCTTTGCTTGTTTTCAGGGTGGAGGTGTACAAAAATGGCAGTTCAGCTTGAGCTTGACAGGAAAAAGAAAAAGATTAGCGTTTCAGACCCGCAGAGCGTAAGCTCCCTAGTTAACGGGCATTATGGAGTAATGGAAAAGGGGGTTATCTCACTTTACCCTGAAGAGGCACTTTACTTGATAGACATTAGGAATGCGAAGTGCAGGGACAAGTCGATGAATGAGTACCGGTTCAATGATATTGCGGAGATTTTTTCCGGGAAAAAGCAGATGGCAAAATACTTTACCTACAAGGATTGGAGGGATAGGGGGCTTATTGCCAGGCCGATTTCAGAGCTTTCTGAGAAATATGAGAGAAGCAATTTGAGAAAGTACCCAAGCGAGGAGTTTGAAATCCCAAGATATGCTATTGATGCCTTTTTCTACCCTGATGATTTGGTGGCAACAATTGATGACAAGACCATTGGGAAGGAGCTTTACGAAAATTACTGGATTGGGCAGTACGGAACATACAAGGCGGAGCACAGAGGGAATATTGCAAAGCTTGACATTTACGAAACGCTTTTCCTTATGAGGCACTCGGGCTTGGGACTCGCAAATTCAAGCGAAAAAGAGATTGTGAAAAAGGCGCTGAAGAGAAGGAAGGATTTCCTTCAGATGTATGAGGTTTACGAGGACTGGAGGTTGAGGGGGTTTATACTGAAAACCGGTTTCAAGTTTGGAACCCATTTCAGGATTTACTTTCCGAAAGCATCGCCCACAAGGGCAAACAAGGAATGGATACACTCCAAGCACGTGATTCATGTATTTCCTAGGAAAAGCAAGCTGCTCATTTCGGAATGGGCAAGGGCGATAAGGGTTGCGCATTCGGTGAAAAAGACGTTCATACTCGCAATTCCGGGAAAGGAGTCAAAAGGAGAGAAAAAAGCGGAGCTGGACTTTTTGCTTTATCACAGAAGAAAAGGGGGGATTGAGAACCCGAAGGAGGGAAAGCCAAAGTACCTCATGCTCTCTCTTACGGAAGAGGAGTATATTGGCGGCGCGGAGCTTGCGCACGCAATTGAAGAGTGCAAAAAATCAGGCCTTGGGCTGCTTCTTGCAATAGCGGACAGGGAGAGCAGCGTCACATATTACCTAATCAAAAGGATTGAGCTTCCCGGCTCAAAGTATGAGTATTATGAAATTGAGTGGGAGCAGCCATAGATAAGATTATAAGGCATGAATGCAGATGGGCTCGTGATATTATGAAAGATTACAAAAATATGGGGCTTGTCGAGATTGTCCGGGAATCTTTTGAGCTGTACAGGGAAAAATACAGCAGGGTGATATTTCCTTTTATAGGCGTTCTTGCCGTGTCCATGCTGATTTCATTAATAAGCATCGCGCTGGACTTTGTTTCCGAACCAGCATGCAAGTTTGCGGCATCCTCATCCGGAACAGATATAGCTTCAGTGGCGGCAATAGCAGTTTGCACATTTCCTTCACTGGCATCAATACCCATAAGCACAATATTCGGAATAATTATTGTTGCATTGACATTGTCGGCCTACCCATCGTTCAGGCAGATGGTTCATGGGAAGAAGGTGGAGGAGGCAAGCGGGAATATTAGGCCGCTTCTTTTTACCTCATTCAAAATTTGGCTTGCCAGGGCGGCAATCAATGCATTGCTTTTTCTTCCAGTGATAGTATTCGCAATCTTGTATGCAGGGGAACTGGTTGCCCTGAAGGGCCAGATTGCTGCTGGGGGCATGAGCGCACTGCTTGCATCCGGAACTGTTGTTTCGCTTATTGCAGTAATCGCAGTTGTTGTTTTGGTGGGCTTGGTTGTCAAGTTTTTCATATACTTTTTCGAGCAGGAGGTTGTACTCGGCAAAAAGGGAATTTTCGAGGGGCTGAGGTCATCAATACGCCTCGTTTCATCAAACGCAGTAAGAGTATTTACATTCATTCTGCTGTGGTTTGCTATTACCATTGGCCTGACCATCCTTATGATTCCCATTGCCTGCATACCCTGTCTGGGAAGCCTGGCAATTGTTGCAATAACTGTGCTCCTGATTGAGCCGGTCCGGATTCTTTCAGCCATAATGCTTTGGCAGCAGATGGTTGATGGTAGGAAAGAAGGAAATGCGTACCGCTCTGCGGCAGAGAATTAAGGAGCCCACCGCAATATATTTAAACCTCTACATTGAAAGAGAAGCAAGGTGATATTGATGGGGAAATTCGTAATTGCAAAGCAATTAGCCGGGAAGCGCCTGATAACAAATGACGGAGAGGAGCTGGGAAAGCTCGTTGACATTAACATTAGTGAGGCGTCCGGGAAAATCGAGGAGCTTCTTGTTGATCCAAACTTGGATAACGAGACTGCAAGAAAACTGAAGAAGATGGACGGGCTTATTATTGTCGCTTACAATTCTGTCCTTGCCGCCAGCGACCACATAATCGTTGACAAGAAGGGCATCTGATTTTTTCTTTTCATTGGTTATTTGTTTTTTGCAGGGTCTAAATGGTGCTTTTTTGATAACTGGAGCAGATGAGGCTGGAAGGGGCTGCGTAATCGGCCCTCTTGTTATATGCTGTGCCTCAATTGAAGAAAAAGACATAGACAGGTTAAGGGAAATTGGGGTAAAAGACAGCAAAAAGCTAACTCCAAAAAGCAGGGAGGAGATTTACAAAAAGCTTGCAAATATAACAAAGAATATTGTGATCAAAATCAGCGCGGGGGAGCTAAACGAGCTTATGGGAAAATATTCACTGAATGAAATTGAGGCGATGAAGATGGGGGAGTCGCTGAATGAACAGGACCTTCCTGAAAACAGCATTGTTTATGTGGATTCCCCTGACAATGACCCTGGAAAATTTGCATTGAGAATCAAGAAGTACCTGAAAAAAAAGCTGAAAATTGTGAGCGAGAATTACGCAGAGTCAAAATATGTAATTGTTGCGGGTGCATCAATAATTGCAAAGCACACAAGGGATGGGGAGATTAAAAGAATCAAGGAAATTGTTGGATATGATTTTAATTCAGGGTATTCGTCCGACCCGGTTACAATTGATTACCTGAAAAAGCATATGGATGACGAAGTGCTGAAACCTTATTTGAGAACCAAATGGAAAACGCTTGATAAAATAAGGCAGAAGCGGCTTTCTGATTTTGGAAATGACTAGAAAGTGCAAACTTTCCCGGTTTCGGGAAACGGATTTTCCCGGTTTTGGCGAACAGCACCAATCCGATGAAAAACGATGGTTTTTCTAAACAATTAAAAAGCGCGGGTTCCTACCCTTTTCGGTGGTTTGATGGGTTATGTTGACCTTCCAACAATAGTAGTATTCGGAGTGCTTAGGTTTTTTGCAAGTGTGATATTGGCAGTTCTTTCAGTATATTTCGGGGTAAGGGCATTTGACAAGCTGACTCAGGGAATCCATGAAATCAAGGAACTGAAGAAGGGGAATATGGCGGTGGCGATAATGACTGCCGCAATAATTATTGCTATTGCGGCGATGGTGCGCTCTGGAGTGCATGAGTTTTCCCAGGGGATACAGCCGGAATACTCGATATCTCTTTTGCTTGCCGTAGGGTTCATAAATTTGGTTAAGCTGGCTTTCGGGCTTATTGCTGCAGTTATAACAATTTACCTTTCATTGAATATGCTTGACAGGCTGACTGAATTTATTGACGAGGTAAAGGAGCTGAAGAAGGGGAATGCTGCGATAGCAGTACTTGTTGCCGGGGTACTTATTTCTGTTGCATTTGTTGTTGACGCGGGAATAGGGGGAGTGATGGATTCAGAGAAAACGGATGCATGCATTTTTGCCGTTGAGATGCAGGAAAAGGGGCTGCCGATAGATGCGGCAGGGTGTGTTGAAGCTCCGGTTAAAGCAGTCGATGGAGAGGGATGATGCTCATTTTCCCTTTTTCTCATAATCCTCTATTGCTTTTCTCAGCGCGTCTGCCGCAAGGTTGGAGCAGTGCATCTTTATCGGGGGAAGCCCTCCCAGTTCCTCTGCAACTGTGTCGCGCGTAATTTTTTTTGCCTCGCCAAGGGTCTTTCCTTTTGCGATTTCAGTAATCATGGAGGAGGTGGCAATTGCTGACGCGCACCCCATTGTCTTGAATTTGATGTCCGAGATTTTTCCGTCTTTTACTTTGATGAAAATCTGCATTACGTCTCCGCATATTGGGTTGCCGACCATTCCAGTCCCATCCGCATCCTTCATTTCTCCCATGTTCTGCGGTTTCATGAAATGGTCCATTACTTTCTTTGAATAAGCCATTAATTCACCTAAGAATTTTCGTCATTATGATGGCATCAGCACCATATAAAACCTTACTTATTTTTCCCTCCCTTTTGTAACCTAATTTTTTGTAAAGAGCATACGCAGGCTCTAAATCTTTTCTGGTAAGTAAATGGATTACAAAACATTGCTTCTTGTTTGCTTCTTTTTCGCATCTTTGTAGCAGGGCGGTCCCTATGCCCTTTTTTCGATATTGTTTGCCAACCGCAAAATGGCCAAGTTTAGCTGCCTTGTTTGAAATGGTAATGGGCAAAGCGCCCAATATAGTTGAGTTTGATTTCGCGATTAATATCTCCCTTTTGCCAAGTCCGCTTTTTAGCTTTTTCCTAAGCTTTGAGATCTCGTTTTTGACCATGGGCTTTGGAAGCAAACCTTTCCTGCCATACTCTTTCCAAATCTTAATATAGAATTTGAAAAGACCATCCAGATCAGATTTTTTTGCCCAGACAATTTTGAATTTCATAAAACCACTAATGTTCATGTTCTTCAGGATTTTCCTTCAAGCTTTCCACATTTCCCTTGTTTACGGGAGACATTTCACGCAATTTCTCAACTATTGGGGGGAGCTCCTTAAGCAGGTAGTCAATATGCTCTTCACTACTCCCTTTGCCCAATGTAACCCTCAGCGAGCCGTGCGCTTCTTCTGGCTTCAGGCCTATTGCAGTAAGCACATGGGAAGGGTCCAGGGAGCCGGAGGAACAGGCGCTTCCTGTGGAAACCGCTATTCCCTTCTGGTCAAGGTAAAGCAGCATGCTTTCCCCTTCAATGAACTTGAATGAGAAGTTTGCATTTCCCGGAAGGCGGGGCTCTTTTGCGCCGTTGAGTCTGGAATCCTTAATTTGC
The DNA here is from genome assembly GCA_964441305.1 of Microcaldota archaeon. Lineage (GTDB taxonomy): Archaea > Micrarchaeota > Micrarchaeia > Anstonellales > CAYTXD01 > CAYTXD01. Next base: position 6,222 of record CAYTXD010000001.1, on the reverse strand, counting down.
AGTACTGAATCTATAAGGCGGTCCCTCGTGCCCCTTTCTCTTTCCATCTCCCTCCTTATATCCAGAAGGCAAATCTCAAGTGCCTTTGCGGTTCCAACTGCGCCCGGAACGTTTTCAGTGCCCGAGCGAAGGCCCCTCTCATGCCCTCCCCCGTGAATTTGCGGCTCAAGCTTGGTTCCCTGCCTTACAAAAAGAGCGCCTGTTCCCTTTGGCCCGTAGAATTTGTGGGCTGAAAGGGAAAGCAGGTCAACACCAAGCTCGTTTACGTTTAATGGGATTTTGCCTGCAGTCTGGACTGCATCAGTATGTAAAAGAACGCCTTTTTCATTTGCAATTTTTCCGATTTCCCTTAATGGCTGTATTGTGCCGATTTCGTTGTTTGCGTGCATTATGGTTATGAGAATCGTGTTTTTCCTAAGCGCATTTTCAACATCTTCGGGGGATACATAACCTTCCCTTGAAACCGGAATATAGGTTACTTCAAATCCGTTTTTCTCAAGAAATTCGCAGGGGTGGAGGACTGCGTGGTGCTCAATGGAAGAGGTTATGATGTGATTTCCATTGCCCTTGTTTGCCATTGCAGAGCCGATGATTGCAAGGTTGTCGCTCTCCGAGCCGCCTGAAGTGAAAATGAATGTGTCCGAAGAGGGCCCATTTGGGCTGAATGAAACTCCGTTTTGGGATGCTCCGAGCATTTTTGAGATTTTTGCCCTGCTCTCCTCAAGCGCCTCTTTTGCCTCCTGCCCGTATGAATGGGGAGAGGAGGAATTGCCGAATTTATCAAGCATGTAGGGGTTCATCTCCTCAAGAACCTTTGGGTCCATGGGAGTTGTTGCGGAATGGTCCAAGTATATCTTTTTCATGAATGCACCAGCTAAAGCTCGGGCTTTGAAGGTATAAAAAGCTAATGCGAAAACTACTTCTGGTTTTTTGCGCATGCGGAAAGGAAAGAGTGGAAAAGTGGCGCGGGCTCAACCAGCCTGCTCTTGAATTCAGGGTGTGATTGGGTTGCAACAAAGAACGGGTGGCCGGGCAGTTCCATCATCTGCATTATATCCTTTCCTTCTGCCTTGCCTGAGAAAACCATGCCTTTTTCCTCAAGCTGGGAAATGTATTCTGGGTTCACTTCATACCTGTGCCTGAACCTCTCCCCAATAACATCCTTTCCTCCGTAAATTTCCTTTACTTTGGTGCCTTCTTTCAGTTCTATGGGGTGCGCTCCAAGCCTCATTGTCGCCCCCTTGTTCCTGACATCTTTTTGTTCTGGAAGGAGGTCAATTACCGGGTGCGGGGTTTTCTTGTCAAATTCGGTCGAGTTTGCGTCCTTAAGCCCGACAACATTTCGCGAAAACTCAATTACTCCAAGTTGCATTCCCAAGCATAGCCCAAGAAACGGGATGTCGTTTTCCCGCGCATGCTTTATGCACATAATCTTTCCCTCAATTCCCCTTGCGCCAAACCCCCCTGGAACGACAATTCCGTCGAGGCCTTTCATTAATTCCATTCCTGCGTTACCCTCTTCAAGCTCGGTTGTTTCTATCCATCTTGCGGAAAGGTCTATATGGTGGTGGGCTGCCGCGTGCACAAGTGCCTCTTTTATACTCACATATGCATCCTTGAGGGTGGTGTATTTTCCGGTTATCCCTATTGTGAGCTTTTTCTCCCCTGGCTTTCTTATCCTGTCAACTATCTTTTTCCAGCCCTTCATGTCCTTTTCCGTTGAAGAGAGCTTTAGCTCCCTGAAGAGGACCTCGCTGAAATTCTGCTTTTCAAGCACCAATGGTAGCTCGTATATTGTGTTTACAAAGGGGTCGTCGAATATAGCGTCTTCGGGGACATTGCAGAAAAGGGAAATTTTCCTCCTTACTTCTTTTGAAAGCAGCTCATCCTCCCTGCAGATTATCATCTTTGGCTTGATTCCAAGAGAGGCAAGAAGCCGGTTTGCATGCTGCGTTGGCTTTGTCTTCTGCTCGCTTCCTTTCAAAGTGTGGACGTATGTGAGCTGTACGAAAAGCACATCTTCCTCCTCGAATGCAAATTGCCTCATCGCTTCAATGAAATAGGAGTTTTCCAGGTCGCCGACTGTTCCACCAACCTCAACTATTACGACGTCTGAATTGAATTCATCGCCAACTTTTCTTACCCACTCCTTAATTTCGTTTGTCAGGTGGGGCACAACCTGCACATCCATCCCAAGAAATCCGCCTTTTCTTTCCTTTTGAATAATATGCTGGAAAATCTTTCCTCCGGTAATTGAATTGTGCTTTTTGAGTGACATGTTCAGGAAGCGCTCATATGTTCCAAAATCCATGTCGCATTCCGTTCCGTCGTCAAGAACATATACCTCCCCGTGCCGGTAAGGGTTCATTGTGCCGCAGTCGACATTCAAATAGCCGTCGAATTTTATAGGCACAACTTTCAGCCCTTTGGACTGGAGAATTTTTCCAATAGAAGAAGAAACTATTCCCTTTCCAAGCCCGCTCATGAGCGAACCTAATATTACAATATATTTCCTATTTTTAGAGCGCATGCAAGCTTATGTTCTAAGAAGTTTTTAAACCTAACTTTTTTCGGCATAAGCTATCTGAAGTAAAGCCTCGATACCGGCTGTATGCCGTCGGTTGTAAGATAGATGCCGAGCTTTCTCAGGGGCTCCTCGTCCTCCTTATCAGGTATATGTGTCGAGTGCATGTCCATTCCGTTCAGATTTGGGATTTGTTTGAGTGCGGTCTTGGCTTTGTTGGAGGAATGTGCACTTATGGCAAGTGCAACCAAGAGCTCGTCCACGCTAAGATTTTCGGCACTGTGCTTGAAGAGTTTGTGCTTCATGCTTTTTATTGCATTTATTACATCCCTTGAGATTAAATGGGCGTCATCGGGTATTCCTGCGAGATGTTTTGTTGCGTTGAGCAGCACCGCGGACTCGGAATGAAGCAAGGAGCTGTTTTTTCCAGTGATTATCACACCATCTGGAAGCTGGATGGCGGAACCGCAAAAAATTCCCTTATGTCCCTTGCCATTTTTCTCGGCTTTTTGCGCCGCTTTTTGCGCAGGCGAAACTACCTTTCTATAATCTAAATTTAGCTCCAATTTTTCCATTAGTTTTGAAACTAAATCCACGGTGCTTTTCTTTTCCAAACCTTTTATCAGCTCTAAATTGTACCTGTAGTACCTGCGGATTATCTCCTGCTTTGCCGCTTCCAGGCAAACCTCGTCATCAATTATGCCCGCCTTTGCCATGTTAACCCCCATATCCGTGGGGGATTTGTATCCTCCCATAAAATTGTCCTTGCTTATTATTGCCTGGAGTATCTTCTGTATTATTACAAAATTCTCGACATCGCGGTTATAGTTGACTGCCTCTTCCCCGTACGCATCAAGGTGATAGGGATCGGTAAGGTTGTAATCGCCAATGTCTGCAGCTGCAGCTTCGTATGCCAAATTTACGGGGTGGTTCAACGGAAGGTTCCAGATTGGGAATGTTTCGAATTTGGCGTATCCCGAATCCACTCCCTGTTCGCTGTCTTGATAGACCATCGCAAGACAGGTGGACATTTTGCCGGAGCCCGGGCCTGCTCCGGTTACAATTACAATTGGCTTCTTTGTCTCCATAATCGGCTTTGCGCCATATCCCTTCTCGCTGGCAATCTGCTTTATGTTATTGGGATAATCTGGAATGGGCTCGCGGGTATATACCTTTATCCCCTTATCCTCGAGATATTGTTTAAGCTGGAGTGCCGAGCTTTCCCCCGAGAAGAGGTTTATGACTACTGATGAAACGTCTATTCCGTAACTTCGGATATCATCTATCGTTTTAAGTGTGAAATCCTTGTAGGTGATACCAAAAGTTCCAGCTATCCTGCCCTTTTGTATGTCCCTTGCGCTTACGCAGAAAACCATCTCCATGTCTTGCTTAAGATTTTGAAGAATCTGGATTTTTGCATTGGAGTCATAGCCAGGTAGAACTCTTGAAGCATGGAAATCAAAAAGCAGTTTGCCGCCGAATTCAATGTAAAGCTTTTTGTCGAATTTGGATGCTCTTTCCCCTATTTTTTTGGTCTGCTCATTAATGTATAATTCAGTGTCAAAACCTTTTCCCAGCATGCAGGGAATAGCGTGTGGAAACTTTTAAACCTTGCGAAATTTTGCAAAGGCTAGTTGCCCGCGCCGCTCCAGTTGACATAGGCATGCATGAAGCTGTTGTCATAAATCCTGTCTAGCGAAGAGACGGGCCTTTCCCTGTAAAGGTTGTCCATCAGGTAGATATCAATTCCGTATTTTTCGCTTGGGAGAGTTTGGTTTTCCCAGAAATAGTCTGAAGCATAGTATTTCTCCTCATCCGCATATTCAACATACAGGTCTGCATGGGATTTCCTTTTGCCCTTCCAGTTCTCCAAATGGCCGAAGTAAGGGTTGGAAACCACATTGTAGCTTGTTGGCGTGTATGTGTTTATGTACTCCATAGGCATCAGGCAGTGGCCGGAAACAAGCCCGAATGTGCAGTAGTCCTTTGAGCCGGAAAGGAAGAGAGGGGAGAATATGAGCATGGTGGTGAGAGGGAATAAAAGCAATAGCATGAATGTCTTATCGTCTTTCAGGTAATTTCGGAAGGCCATTGGAGCGAATCCGGAAAGCATTAGCGCAACAAGCAAATTCATCCTGAATGAGATAAAAATGTTTGCAAGAAGTGCGGAGAAGAAAAGAAGAAATGGAATTCGTGTTTTCTTGTCGAAAAGGGAAACTACGATTGCGGCAAGCCCCAAAGGAAAGAGCATGTGCAAGTCGGAAAGCACACCGGTTAGCCCGTAAGCCAAAAGGTAGCCCCATTTATTTGGGACTATCTCGTACGGCAGCCCGTAGCGGAGGAAGATTGGGAGGTAGTAAATGAGTGAGAAGAGTACTCCTGAGGCGATTACTGCAAATAAGCTGATCGCCTTTTTTACATCTAGTTTGAATTTCTCTGAAACTAAGTAGGAGAATGGGAAGAAGAAAGGGAAAATGAGAAGAACTCCTGGGTGGGAGGCGAATGCTATCCCAAAGGAAAGGGCGCTTGGGATGTATTGCTTTCTTTTCAGCAGGATTACGGAAATGTTTGAGAGCGCGAATGCGAAAACATGGAGTGTCACGTGTGCAGAAGTGACGAAAATGAATGTTTCTGAAAGCAGAATAAGAGCGGCAAGTATCCTCTGCCTTGGGGAGTAGTCGCTGTAAAGAATGTACATGGAAAGCGCGAATGCGAAAACTGCAAGTGCATGCTGGAGCATCCTTATCTGCTCAAATGAATTTGCCATCGCAAGCTTTGCAATTGAAGCCCCCCATTCAAAGTATGCAACCGGGTATGTGAATCCGCGCCCCAAGTAGGAAAGTGCGTCATCGTAAATTACGGTTCCCCTTGAGAATGTTTCCTCTGCATGGCGGTAGTAGTATGCGCCCCAGGCGTTATTGGAGGAAAGGGAAATATTTAGGAGGAGGATGAATAGTGTGAAGAAAAAGGCGAATAGGGCGGCTTTTTTTGGGCTGTATTTTTGCTTTTTGTTTTTGTCTTCCTTTTTTCCGGAGTAATGGAGGTAAAGGGGTGCTGCTAGAGATATGAGGGGGACAAGGAATTCTGGGAGGCCTATTGAAGTCAACTGGTAGTGGAGGGTGAACAGAAGAGCGGACGCGGCGAAAAGCAGGAGGAATTTTTCGGCAAGGTTGTTCGCGGGGAGGAAGTAGGCAATGGAAATTGAAACCAAGAGGAGGAATGCGAATGGAAGGGGAAACCGTGGGGCGGGAATGGAAACCTGTTTTTCCGCAATTTTTTCTTCCAAATAGTAGATTGAGAGAGTGTGTTCCCCCGGCTCAATTTTTAGCTGCTCGTTGAACTCGAATTTTCCCTCTTCAAGATTTGCAATTGGCGAGTGGATGGTTTTATTGCCCAGTTTGTATACGAAATGGGCCTGCCCTTCGGAATGGGAAATTCCGGAGAGCTCCAGGAAAAGGGTTTTGTTTTCGTAAAATGCTTCAATTGAAGCATTTGATATTTCAGGCATTCGCGGCTTTTGAAAATCAAGGGAGATTTCTCCCTGGCTTCCCTGGCATTCAAGCAGTACCCTTTTCCCACATTCGGAAAGGAGCAAGGGGTTTTCGCCTTCTGAAAGGGTGATTGAAACGCTGCAATAGGTGCAGTTGAGCTCTGAAGAGGAGTGGACCGACATGTTGAAAATTCCTATTTTTGAGAGG